>NZ_DATHFX010000048.1:0-4093 GCF_035317885.1 Pinirhizobacter sp. | reverse complement strand
GCGGCGCTGTCGATCCTTGCCGATGAGAAAAAGATCGACATGAACGACCGCGTGGTGGACCGCCTGCCGTGGTTCCAGATGTCCGACCCCTACGTGACGCGTGAGATGCGCATCCGCGACCTGCTGGCGCATCGCAGCGGCCTGAGCCTTGGCGCAGGCGACCTGTTGTACTGGCCCGCCACCAGTTACAGCACGAAGGACGTGGCCGAGCGCCTGCGCTACGTGCCGATCACCAACAGCTTCCGCGGCGCCTATGCCTACGACAACATCCTCTTCGCCGTGGCGGGCCTGGTGATCGAGCAGGTGTCCGGACAGTCCTGGTCCGACTTCGTCAGTTCCCGCATCTTCCAGCCCCTGGGGATGACCGAAACCCGGCCCAATTATCATTCACTGAAGGGCGACGACGACGTGGCCGTGGGACATGCCAAGTTCAACTTCAAGGAATTGAAGCCGGTCGAACCGATGGCCTGGGACAACAATCCGGGTGCCGGCGGCATCTATTCCTCCGTGCACGACCTTGCCATCTGGATGCGCGTGCAGCTCGATGGCGGCGTGATCGGCAAGGACGCGCAGGGCAAGGAAAAACGCCTGTTCAGTGCCGAGCGCCAAAAGGAGATGTGGTCGCTGCTCACGCCGATCCCGGTGAACGATCCGGCGGTGCCGGAGCTTGCCGCGGCCAAGCCGAATTTCTCGGGGTACGGCGAGGGGTGGTTCGTTTCCGACTATCGTGGCCACAAGCTTGTCTGGCATACCGGTGGCTGGCCCGGCCAGGTATCGCGCGTGACCCTGGTGCCTGACATGAAGCTCGGCGTGGTGGTGCTGACCAACGCCGAAAGCGGCGCCGCCTTCCAGGCCGTGACCATGCGCGCACTGGACGCCTACATGGATGCGCCGAAGAAGGACTGGACCGCTGCCTACAACGCGGGCGTCAAGAAGACCGAAGGCAATGCCGACGAAGGCTGGAACAAACACGTGGCAGCGCGGGACAAGGCATCGAAGCCGTCGCTGCCGCTGGCGAAGTACGCCGGCACCTATCGCGATCCCTGGTACGGCGATGTCCGGGTAGCGGAGCAGGGCGGCAAGTTGCGCATGACCTTCAGCAAGACCGCCCAGCTCACAGGCGTCATGGAGCCCTGGTCGCACGACACGTTCCTGGTGAAATGGGATGACCGTTCGCTCAATGGCGATGCGTTCGTCACCTTCAATCTTGGCGTGGACGGCAACATCCGAGAAGTGCGGATGGAACCGGCGTCGTCGCTGACCGATTTCAGTTTCGACTTCCAGGATCTACGGCTTACACCAGTCAAGTGAGTGACTAACTCAATATGAGGTGATTCTTGATATTCATCGCGTCGTGAAGTATGCGAAGGACCTCAATTGAGCGATTTTCATCGCTGGCGACGCGAAAAATGATCATATGCCGCGCTCGGCGATGATGTCTTGCCATATGGATCGAGAACAACCCTGATCCGATATCAAGCCGCTGAACCCCGGGGTGCAAAGGTCCTGCGACAAGATCCTTAAGCACCTGCGAGAGAGCTTGAGTGTATGCGTGAGACCTGAGCTGACCGAACTGATGGAACGTCCATCGAGTGATTTTATTTACGTCGTCCGATGCGTCTTTCGCTAGGTCGACGGTCCATGTCGACATGGGAATGATGGTCTATTCGGGTAATCGCTCTGCCTTTGCAAGTGCCAACGCATCAGCGATTAAACGATCGAGGTACACCTGCATGTCTTCGGCGGATGTGAACCTCACCACATGGCCGGCCTCCACGGAATCTATCCCCTTCTGTATCTCGGCACGAAGGACGTCGCGTCGCCTTTCTTCATCCGGCGAAAGTTTGGCCGTGGAGGGGATGTCGGGTAGGCAGGTTTGGGCATGGCAGGAAAGCACGCGGTTGCCTCGCTTCGATGATCGTGGGTATCTGGATTTTGTCATCGATCAGTGTCGTCAGAAATCGTAACTGTCTGGAATCCGCGTAGGAACTTTCCGTAATTTATCGTCATGGCGTGCTTTCGCCAGCGGCATCCGGCACGGCACCTCCGCGAATCACCATGTCCTGCGGACGGATCAACGGTATCGCCGCGTCGCGCAGTCGCTTCAGGATCTCGAACAGCAGATCACTCTTCACCCCGCCGGCCGCGCGTGGTCCGTCGACGAAACAGGTAGCGACGAAGGTCATTGCCGTATGGTCGACGCTGTCAAGCGTGACTGACGCCGCCGGGGTTTCCAGAACCGATGGGTGCTCGCGCATGGCGGTAAGCATCAACTCCCGCGCCTTGCCGGCGTCGGTATCCAGCGGCATCGGCAGCTTGATCAGCACGCGGCCCTGCGGGTTGGCCAGGGTCATGTTGCGTACGGTCTTGGTGATCAGGAACGAGTTGGGCACGATCACCGTGGATTGATCGGCCACGCGGATCTCCGTGGCGCGCACGTTGATGCGGCGGATGTCGCCCTCGGCATCGTCCAGTACCACCCAGTCGCCCACCTTCACTGGGCGCTCCACCAGCAGGATCAATCCGGAGATGAAGTTCGAGACGATCGCCTGCAGGCCGAAACCGATACCCACCGACAGCGCGCTGGCCACCCAGGTTACATTGGCAACCGACAGGCCCAGCGTGAGCATGGCCATGGCGAACACGACAACGCCGCCCAGGTAGCCCAGCAAAGTGGTGATGGAGCTGCGCATGCCTGCATCGATCGACGTCTGGGGAAGCAGCTTGTCTTCCATCCAGCGCTTCAATACCCGCACCACGATCATGCCGACAATGAAGGCGAAGATCGCATCGATGATGTTGCCGGGCTTGATCTTCAGCTCGTTGCCCAGCGCGATGTCATGGGTAAACCGGCTGGTGAAGGCCACGATGTCGCTGGGGCCTGTGCCGAAGAGCTGCGTGGACACCGACAGGCCCGCCAGGAACAGCACCACGCGGGCGATGCCGGCCGCCAGCACGGACAGCTGGTCGAGCTTGTTCGGTTCGATACCCAGCGCGTGCACCGCGCGCTGCCCCAGGCGGCTATTGGATGAAAGCAACGTATCGAAGAGGTCGTCGGCCAGGTGCATCAGCAGGAAGACACCCGAGCCCACCATGCCGATCCAGACCATCTGCACGGCAATGGTCACCGCAAGGCTCACATAACCCAGCAGCGCGGCGATCCAGGTAATCACCACGGCAATGGACGCTGCCATGATCAACAGGTTTGCCCACACCGGCCGCGGTGGTGGAAGCTCGCCGCCATCCACGGGTACCCGGTGGGCACGCGCCAGCTGCACCAGCCCGAAGCCGATCAGGCCGCTGATAAAAAGCGCACTGAAACAATTGAGCATCGCCGTGGCATCCACGCTCACGCCGATCGTGGTGTTCACGCGATAGCCGAAGATCATGATGAAGCCAGCTACCGCGATCAGCCGCGGCAGGTACCAGACCTTCTCAACCAGTTCGTCCGACAGGTGGGGCAGCCGCCACGACGGGCGCTTGCGCGAAAGCAGGGCGCGGGATATGCCGGCGATGAAGGCCATGTAGAACATCACCGTGACGAAGTGATGCGCCAACGCGGTGACGTCGTCGGAAATGGCCTTGTGCCAGGTCATGCCCAGCGAGAACAGCAGCGCACCGAAACCGGTGGTGAGCGTTGCCACCAGCGAGATGCCCAGCGCCATCGACGAACGGCGCAGCTTGCCGGCCGGCACGCGGTTGGTGGTGAGGCGGAATACCGTGCGCTCGATAAGCCAGCGCGCCACCGTCACCAGCAACAGGCCCGCCAGGGCGAAGCCGATGAAGGGCGTACGGTTGGGGGGCGTCATCAGCGTGTGCATGTCGTCGCTGATGTCGCTGCACAGCTGGCGCAGCAAGGCGCGGTCGCGGGTGAAGGTGTCGGCAGCCCCCGTCCAGAATTCCCGGGTCAGGGGAGAGGCCGAGCGGCTGGCCAGCTGTGACTGGAACTGCTGGCGCTTGATGTTCACCAACTGGGTGGCCAGCTGCGTCGATTGCGTGGCGGTGTCCCGGGCCAACTTCACTTGTGCGTCGAGGGCGTCGTGCTGTTTTTGCAGGTCGCGCCGCGCGGCGGCGACATCGGGCGGTTCGGTAA
>NZ_DATHFX010000047.1:0-6800 GCF_035317885.1 Pinirhizobacter sp. | reverse complement strand
AAAAGTAACCTTCCCGCGCCAGGCGGATTCGAAAGAAAAACACCAGGTCGATTTGCTCGACCTGGCGGGTGGTTCTAAACGCCGTCGAAGATCAGTACGACATCACCAGCGTAGGTGCCACCGGGATATCCCTTACCAATGGGCTGGATGCTAAGCGGATAAGGTGCCCCGCCGCCTTTGACATGTATCTGCTGTGCATCCAGGGTAATTGTCTTGTCACCCAGCTTTACTTGCAGGGGGATGACGGCGTCACTGTTACTGTCATTTACCAGGTTGGCGGCTTTTTCCAGCTTTGCCGTGACGTTCAGGGTCAAGCTGGTAATCCTCACGTCGTTCGCATAAGGAGTGAAAATTTCTTTAACCTTGTCGTAGGCGAGAGGGGTAACGGCTGTTGGCCATGGCCTAGTTGGGGTGATCGTGAAGTCTGGCTCCGGTATGATGGTGCTGAACTTCAGTGTCTGCTGGACCGGAGCGGCCACGGCGTTGGCTAGCGGTACCATGCCAAGACAAATGGCGAGGGCGATGTGGTTGATCTTCATGGGTGATTCCTTTCGTTAAACTTGTCGAAGATTAGCTTCCCGCGGCCTACCGCAATTGGATTGCGCCGATGCTCGCGAAGTTGGTAAAAAGTTCTTTCTTTTGCGTCAACATGTGGCTTGAATGTCAGTTTCTTTCGCCAATCATTTTTTTGGTCGTGGTTACTCCTTCCTTGAGCTCGAACGAACGATAACGGTTAGGTTCAACGAGCACCCTGAGACTGCCATGCGGGTTGACGCGCTCAGCGGGTAGCTCCTTGCATTCATGTGATGCACGGCGGCACGAACGGTGACCTGTGAGATAGATCGTGCTGTTGCCATCGTTGTGAACCACATGGCCGCCATCGACGGCCGCAATTCGCGTGGCGAACAGGGGTGAGCGCGGAGCAACGACGACTCGCGCGCCGTAGCCCACCTGGATGCTCAACTGCGCATGGATCTCCTTGGAGGCCTCGTTCTCATCTTCGTCCGATATGGCGAAGCCATCGGCCTTCTTTGGTGCCACGGGAACGAAGCGCACACGGAAATACCGTTCGTGATTGCGTTCGCCCAGGGTGATCAGACGCACGACCTGCCGCCCGCCCGCAGGCACGATCAGGCGGTTGGGACTTGCCAGCAGGGTTTTTTCCAGTTCGCTGGTTACGGCGCTCAATTCGTCGCCCCCGACCGTCATCTCGATCACGTCGACGCGGACGAAGGCGGTGGCCGGGCTCATGTTGTAGACGGTGAGCTCGCCGGTACTGCGGTTGGGCGCCAGGTAGGCATGCATGCTGTCCAGGGTGATGCCTGCATGGGCGGTACCGGCAAGGAAGCAGCCGAGGGCGATGAACATCAACGGAAGGGTCGGGAAACGGTGGCCGGGGGCGGATGGCATGGCTTCTTCCACAAGGGGCATGGATTGACATGCTAGGAAGCGTGGCGGTCCCTTCCTATTCGATTCGCCGCAAAACCGTCCGACACGGGCTGCCAGTGAGAGCCGCGAAGACGCGCCCGCCATGCCCGATCAGGGGCTCCTCCCAGGACGTCATCTCGTCCGCCTGCGACGGGTTGCCGTGAAGAATCGGTGGTCTTTGGGCCACGTCCCCCTTGAACCACGCCCACGCGCCGCCATTAGCTAGTCGCGCCCAGCTTCTTCCGCCATGGACGAACTGCGGCTAAACTTCTGGCACTCGCCTATGGCAAGTGCTAACAGGCGACACCATTTTCTTTCATCATCAACCACTTAGTGGAGTGAACCATGAGCAAGCTGCGTCCGTTGCACGACCGCGTCATCGTCAAGCGCCTCGAAGAAGAGCGCATGTCCGCTGGCGGCATCGTCATTCCTGACAGCGCCACCGAGAAGCCCACCCGCGGCAAGGTCATCGCCGCCGGCACCGGTCGCATCCTGGAAGACGGCAACGTCCGCCCGATGTCGGTGAAGGAAGGCGAAACCGTACTGTTCGGCAAGTACGCCGGCCAGGAAATCAAGATCGACGGGGAAGAGCTCGTTTTCCTTAAGGAAGACGACATCGTTGCGGTGATCGAAGGCTGAATCCTGCCTCTCCCGTACCCCTTAAAAAACCTAACCTAGTTCAAGGAATTCAAAGTCATGGCAGCTAAAGAAGTCCGCTTCGGCGAAGACGCCCGTTCGCGCATCCTCAAGGGCGTGAACACCCTGGCCAACGCGGTCAAGGTCACCCTCGGCCCCAAGGGCCGTAACGTCGTGCTCGAAAAGAGCTTCGGCGCCCCCACGATCACCAAGGACGGCGTGTCCGTCGCCAAGGAGATCGAGCTGGCCGACAAGTACGAGAACCTCGGCGCGCAGATCGTCAAGGAAGCCGCCTCCAAGACCTCCGACGTCGCCGGTGACGGCACCACCACCGCTACGGTGCTGGCCCAGGCGTTCATCCAGGAAGGCCTGAAGGCTGTTGCCGCCGGTATCAACCCGATGGACCTCAAGCGCGGCATCGACAAGGCCGTCATCGCCGCCGTGGGCGAGCTGAAGAAGCTCTCCAAGCCCACCGTCGACGACAAGGAAATCGCCCAGGTCGGTACCATCTCGGCCAACTCCGACGCCAACATCGGCGACATCATCGCCACCGCGATGAAGAAAGTCGGCAAGGAAGGCGTGATCACGGTTGAAGAAGGCTCGGGCCTGGAGAACGAACTCGACGTCGTCGAGGGCATGCAGTTCGACCGCGGCTACCTGTCGCCGTACTTCATCAACAACCAGGCGTCCCAGCAGGTTGAGCTGGACGACCCGTACATCCTGATCCACGACAAGAAAGTGTCGAACGTGCGCGAGCTGCTGCCCGTGCTCGAGGCCGTCGCCAAGGCTGGCAAGCCGCTGCTGATCGTGGCCGAGGAAGTCGAGGGCGAAGCCCTGGCAACGCTCGTGGTCAACACCATCCGTGGCATCGTCAAGGTCGCCGCCGTCAAGGCGCCGGGCTTCGGTGACCGCCGCAAGGCCATCCTGGAGGACATCGCGATCCTCACCAATGGCCAGGTGATCTCCGAGGAAGTGGGCCTGCAGCTTGAGAAGGCCACCATCAACGACCTGGGCCGCGCCAAGCGCGTGGTGATCACCAAGGAAAACACCACCATCATCGATGGTGCCGGTGAAGCTGAGCGCATCCAGTCGCGTATCGCCCAGGTCAAGGCGCAGATCGAGGAAACCTCCTCCGATTACGACCGTGAGAAGCTGCAGGAGCGTGTGGCCAAGCTGGCCGGCGGTGTTGCCGTGATCAAGGTCGGTGCCGGTACCGAGATCGAAATGAAGGAAAAGAAGGCCCGCGTCGAAGACGCCCTGCACGCCACGCGCGCAGCGGTGGAAGAAGGCGTTGTTGCCGGCGGTGGCGTTGCGCTGATCCGCGCGCTGAAGGCCGTTGAAAACCTGAAGGGTGACAACACCGACCAGGACCTGGGCATTGCCATCACCCGCCGCGCCCTCGAAGCGCCGCTGCGTGCGATCGTGGCCAACGCGGGCGAAGAGCCCTCGGTGATCGTCGCCAAGGTCAAGGAAGGCACGGGTAACTTCGGTTACAACGCCGCCAACGGCGAGTTCGGCGACATGCTGGTCATGGGCATCCTGGACCCGACCAAGGTCACCCGCACGGCCCTGCAGCACGCTGCCTCGGTGGCTGGCCTGGCCATCACCACCGAGGCGATCGTTGCCGAAGTGCCGAAGAAGGACGACGGCGGTGGCCATGGTGGCGGTCACGGCGGTGGCATGGGCGGCATGGGCGGCATGGATTTCTAATCCCGCCTCTCCGCTGAAAAACAAAACCCCCGCTTCAGCGGGGGTTTTTTTATGCCCGGGCCGTGGCGATGACTTACTGCCGTGCGCCCGCCGCCGCGGCTTCCTCCGCTGCAGTCTTCTGCCGGGCCAGCACGGCAGCATCCATCGGCGAGGCGAACTGCGCCATCAGTTTGTCCAGTTTGCCGCGCAGGCGCAGCTGCGCCACGTTGCCCATGCCGTTGTCGTCGTCTTTCTGCACGGCGTCTTCATTCGGCAGCGGTGCGTCAGGGGCGCGGGTAAGCGCCGCCAGAACCGGCGCCACCACCTGGGTGAGCGCGAAGTACGGATCGTCGTGGATGCCGGCCCGGTCAAGCACCATGACCGGCAACGCCCATGCGGCCATGTCCTGCTTCACGTTCTTGTCCGCTCGCGTATCGAAGAGAATCCACGGCACGGGCTGGGTAAGCATCGATTGGCCGTTGACGAAGCCCGCGGTGTTGTAGGTGTCGATCAGCGCCGGCAAGTGGTCGCCGTAGAACAGCAACAGGGCGGGGCGCTCGCGTTTGGACAGAAGATCCGCCAGGCGGCCGAGTTCGGCATCGGCATGGCGCATGTGATAGATGTAATTCTGCAGGTCGAGCTTGGCCTTGCCGTCCACGCCGCTGGGTACCGGAATGGCATCGCGTTCGGCCACGTCGATGTTGGGATTCGTGTCGTACGGCCCATGCGCTTCCATGCTGATGGCAAAGACCAGCCGTGGCGGCCCGGAGTCCTTCAGCTGCGAGAGGATTTCATCCGTCATCGCGCTGTCGGCCATGTAGTTGCCATCGACCTTGAAACCGCGCGGGAACTGCGGCTGCGTGATGAACTTGTCGAAGCCCACCGCCTTGAATGCCGTGTTGCGATTCCAGAAGCTGCCATCGTTGCCGTGCACGGCGATGGTTTCGTAGCCATGCGAGCGCAACGTGCGCACCATCCCCGGAATCACCCGGACGTTGAGCTGCAGGTAGGGGAACTGCATGTCGGCGAAGTAACGCAGCGACAGGCCGGTGAGCACTTCGAACTCGGTGCGGATGGTGCCGCCACCGAAGGTGGGTACATGCAGCGAGCCTGAAGCGGAGCGTTCGGCCAGGCGGTGCAGGTTGGGTGCGAAGGTGTCGCCCTCCAGGCCCTTGATCACGGCCGGGTCGAAGAACGACTCGCTCTGCACGATCACGATGTCGGGAGTCTGGCCGTCTGATGTCGCGCTCTGCGCGATGTGATCACGCAATCGCGTGTCGCTCGCGGCAATGAAGCGCTCCGCGGCGTCCGGATCCGCCTTGTGTTTCTGGCCAGCGTACTGCAGGCGGAACTGCATCAGCATGGTCACCAGGCCGTTGTGTCCCGCGGTGGCCGACGCCGACCATGGTTCCATGCCAAGCCTGTCGCGGTCGTATACATGGGCCCAGGCGGGCAGGCCGGCGAACAGCGTGCCCAGCAGCGCCAACAGGGCAAAGCCCGCGGTGAGCCGCTTGCCGTGCGTGCGACGGGCGAACATGGGTGGTTCGTAATGGGCCAATGCCCAGATGATGGCGATGGCGGCGACGATGGCCAGGTACGGCCAGGGGCTTGCCGGTAGGTAACCGCCCAGAAGATGCGCGCCGCTGCCCTTGAGTTGGCCGACCATGCGGAAATCGGCGGGCACCAGCGGGGTGCCGAGATTGCGCACCTTGATCGCATTCACGCCGTAGACGATGCCCAGCCCCAGGCAAGTTAGCCCGAAGGCAAGGAAAATCCTGCGGGTGAGCACCACCAGAAGCGTCGCCACCATCAGCCCCGGCAGGGCATTGGCGAACAGGTGCAAGGGGCGCTGGTACCAGACACCCGGGCTTACGCCTGGGTTTCCATCGATCAGCGAGGTAAGGAATACCAGCGCCACGGCCAGTGCGAGCGGCACCCCGATGCGCAGAACGCGCCAGCGCCATAACCTTGATTTCACAGCATGAATTTGCGACATGACGGATGTTGTCACGCTAACGGGTAGACACTGTAACCCAGGGGTCATGAACTGCACGTGCCTGCCGTCTGACTGTCCGCTGACCGCCCATCGACGGCACAATGGACGGCCATGCCCCAGCCCAGCCCTTCTCCCGAACTCCGCGCCCTCGTCGATGGCCGCCTGGCCGACCTGATGGCGCGCTGCCGCGCCATGGGCGTGGCGGTACACGATGATGCGGGCGTCACCGAACGCCTCCGCCAACTGTTGCTGGCCAGCGACTACGCCTTCGACGTCCTGCGGCGACACCCCGAATGGCTGGCGCCGGCGGGCATCGAACGCCTGCGCTCCGGCGCCGACGCTTCCGCGCGGATCGAGTCTCTACAGCTGCCCGACGACGAAACCGAGACACTGGCGCGCCTGCGCCGTTTCCGCCACGCCGAGGCGCTTCGCCTGGTCTTCCGCGACGTCAACGGCCTGGACGATGTTGGCGAGACTCTCGCCGCCACCAGCCAGCTTTACGAAGCCTTGTTGGGGGTCGGCCTGGCCTGGAGCGAGCGCGCCATGGCCCGGCGCTATGGCAAGGCACGCGATGCCTCGGGAGAGGAACAGCGGCTTGTGGTGGTGGGCTTCGGCAAGCTCGGCGGGTCGGAGCTGAATTTCTCCTCCGACATCGACCTGGTGCTGGCCTACCCCAACGGGGGCCAGAGCGATGGCCCCCGTCCGCTCGATAACAACGAGTATTTCGTCCGTCTCGGCCGCCAGCTGGTGCGCCTGTTGGCCGAACCCACCAGCGACGGGATCTGCGCGCGCGTTGATTTGCGCCTGCGACCTTTCGGCAACTCCGGCCGCCTGGCGTTGCCCTTTGCCGCCATGGAGCAGTACTACCAGCGCGAAGGCCGCGACTGGGAGCGCTATGCGTGGATCAAGGCGCGTCCCGTGGCTGGCGACCGTACGGCGGGGCGGCAACTGCAAGACATGCTGCGGCCCTTCGTGTATCGCCGCTACCTCGATTACACCGCCTTCGCCGGGCTGCGCGAGATGAAGGCGCTGATCGACGCGGAGGTGGCGC
>NZ_DATHFX010000046.1:0-2279 GCF_035317885.1 Pinirhizobacter sp. | reverse complement strand
ATAGGAAACAATGGCGTCCGCGCGTCGCAGGTGCGACAGGTCGTAGGACGGATTGGCCCAGCGCACTTGATAGGTATCTTCCGAAGTCCAGCGGAAGTCGCGAACATTGGCAAGCTGCGCCATGTCGCCATCGATGCGGCCAGTGAGCGTGCGGGCGACGTCGTCGGCCCAGTCGCGGTCGTTCGACGGGGCAATGCGCCACCACCAGGCCAGCAGCGAGATGAGCACCAGCCCCCAGGCGAGCAGGGGCCATGCGCTGCCGAAAAGGACGATGGCAGCGGCGCACGCCACGGCAGCTGCCAGGTAGGCGCCCAGCACCAGCCTCGGACCGTGGTACCACAGCGCCATGGCGCCCCAGGCACCGGAGACGAAGACGATGGCGGCAACGAGCGACGCCGCCAGCAACTCCATGCCTGCGCGGTAGGCGCCCGTCATCGACTTCGAAGGCCCATGGTCATGTGCGCCAGTGTAATGGCGCGATGAAAGTCAGCAACGCAGCAGCGCGACCAGCTCGTTGCCTTCCTCAGGCGTAATCGACTCCGCTTCCACCCGCAGGCGCATGTCCGAACCGGTGCTGGTATTCCGCACCCGCCCGCTGCGCGAGGCCTACAGCAGGTCTCGTGCCATGGCGGTGGCAGGTGGCGGGAAGCCGGCTCCGCCCAGGCAGCCCAGCGCGCAAAGCGCCAGCAGCACGGTCCAGGCAACCAGCCAGGCCACGCGAAAACGGGCCTTCACCGCCACGGCTGCCAGTCCGCCGATGAGCGCGCCCAGCATCGACGGCGCCACGGCGATGCCGATGGCTGCAGCAATGTGCCCTTTCCAGGCAAAGTGCCCCAGGGCCAGGCCCGCGACCAGCAGCAGGCTGGCGGCTGCCAGCGTCCAGGCCGGGCCGACATCGCGCTTGGGATGGAAAACGAAGGGCGGCGCCTGGGGCAACGGCGGAGGTTCGACGCCACGGCCCACGGGAAGTGGCGGCACGTCCGCCATCGAAACCGGCATATGGCAGGCGGGACAAACCCGGGCCGATGAGGATACGTCGGCGCCGCAAGACTGGCAAAGCATGGACAACCCCTGCTACTTCCGGCCGCCACGCTACGCAGGCGCCGCCGCTTCGTCAAGGCGGTTAGGGCATGACTTCCGGCCGTGTCTGCGGGCCGAGGTGACAGCGCACTATCCGGCAGTCCGTCCGCGGCCACAGTTAAGCCTTTCCCCATCCAAGGAATTCCATGCGTCGTCTTATCGTTTCCGCCATCGCCCTGGCCCTGGCCGGCGTCGTGGCCAGTCCTGTCGTGCTGGCCGCGGATGCCGCGGCTCCCAGCGTCCAGGCCGTCACCGGCACGACGCAGCTGCCACGCAACGTTCGGCCGAGCCACTACGCCGTATCCATCACCCCGCATGCCGACAAGCTCGCTTTCGACGGCAAGGTGGCAGTGGACATCGACGTGCTCGAACCCACCCGCACGATCACGCTCAATGCGATCGACATGACCTTCGCCAGCGCCACGCTCACCCCCCGGGGCGGCAAGCCGTGGACAGCGAAGGTAAGTGTGGACGACAAGGCGCAGACGGCTACCTTCACCTTCGATAAACCGGTGCCCGCTGGCGCGTACACGCTGTCGACGACCTATGCCGGAAAGATCGGCACGCAGGCCAACGGCCTGTTTGCCATCGACTACGACACCAAGGCCGGCAAGAAGCGCGCGCTATATACCCAGTTCGAGAATTCCGACGCGCGGCGCTTCATCCCCTCGTGGGACGAACCGTCCTACAAGGCGACGTTCGACCTGGACGTCACCGTGCCCACGGGCCTGATGACGGTGAACAACATGCCGGCGGCAAGCTCGAAGGACCTGGGCAACGGCCTCACCCACGTGGTGTTCAAGACCTCGCCGAAGATGTCCACCTACCTGCTGTTCTTTGGCCTGGGGGATTTCGACCGCGCCACCACCATGAGCGGCGACACCGAAATCGGCGTGGTAGTGCAGAAGGGCCACGTGGCACAGGCACAGTTCGCGCTGGAATCGTCCAAGGCGGTGCTTGCCGAGTACAACGATTACTTTGGCGTGCCTTACCCGCTGCCCAAGCTCGACAACATCGGTTCGCCCGGCAGCAGCCAGTTCTTCGGCGCGATGGAAAACTGGGGTGCGATCTATACCTTCGAATACGCGCTGCTGCTCGATCCGAGCATTTCCACCCAGCGTGACCGCCAGGGCGTGTTCGGCATCGCCGCACACGAGATGGCCCACCAGTGGTTCGGTGACCTGGTGACCATGCGCTGG
>NZ_DATHFX010000045.1:0-2799 GCF_035317885.1 Pinirhizobacter sp. | reverse complement strand
ATGCCGAACAGCCCCGGGTGGCGCTCGCCGGCGAACAGGGCATAGCCATCGTTGTAGATCAGCCGGGCCTCGCTGCCCCAGGCCATCACCATAGGGGCCGGCGAGGCCAGCAGCATGGCCGTGGCAGTACGCAACGAAGACGGCCAGCGGTCAATCGGACCCAGGGACGTGGCGGCCCAGTCGTGCTCGCGCAGCCGGCGCGCCATCTCGCCCTGCGTGCTATCGGACAACCGTTGTGTGGGCGGGTGGGACATGGATTGCGGTTTTACAGTCAGGCATGTGGTGGCGCCGTCGAGCGCGACGTAATGCCTTCGACCCAGCCAGGACGCTCACCGAGCTTGCCGATCACGGCCTGGTAGGTGAGTTCCCGGGCCACGGCGAGCACCGTGGCTGCATCGTTGCTGGCGTCGATGACCGTTGCATCGAGCAGGTCCGGCTCAAGGAAAATGGCCCGGCACCGCGCAAGATTGTCGACGTCCTCGAAATGATTGGGCTTGTCGCCGCGGGCGCGGATGCGCGACAGGCCTTCGTTGGGGTCGACGTCAAGCACCAGCAGCAGGTCGGGTCTTGGCGCGAAGTCGTTCGCGGCCAGCAGTTCCTGGACATCCAGCCCCGCCGCGCCCTGGTAGGCCACGTTGGACGGATAGTAGCGGTCCAGGATCATCACTTCACCGCGCCGAAGAGCCGGGGTGATCACCGATTCGACGTGCTCGCGGCGATCGAGCAGCAGGTAGCGCAGTTCTTCCGCGGGATCGAGCCGTCCTTCGATCGCCGACTGCCGGAGCTTGGTGCCCCAGGGGCCCGCGGTGGGTTCCTTGCCGATGGTGACGCCCAGGCCTACATTCTTCAGGACCGCCCCGAGGCTGGTGGCGAGGGTGGTCTTGCCGGCACCGTCGATGCCTTCGATGGCGAGCACGAAGCCGCCGGGGATCTGAGCTTGGGTCATCGCCGAACTTTATCCGCTCGGCACCGCGAATGCACTTCGGCGGTACGGCGATGTTGGGGGTCAGCCGCGATGTTGGGGGTCAGAGTAATTACTCTGACCCCGGGCGCGGACCCCGGGGCGCGATCGCTAGGTTCGCGGGCATTCCATCGGTGAAAAGCGTCCCCACAGTGATAGGACGCCTCAACTTGAACCAGGAGCTCCTACGCCCATGCACATCGACCTTAGTGGCCGCAGCGCCATCGTTTCAGGATCCACCGCCGGCATCGGCCTTGCCATTGCCACGGGCCTTGCCGGTTCCGGCGCCCATGTCGTGGTGACCGGCCGCACCCAGGCCCGTGTCGAGGAGGCCCTGGCCTCCATCCGCGCCAGCCACCCGAAGGCTTCCCTTGTGGGCCACGCCGGTGACCTGGGTACAGCGCAGGGCGCCACGGACCTGATCGCCGCTTTCCCGGATATCGATATCCTGGTCAACAACCTGGGCATCTTCGAACCCAAGGCCTTCGTTGACATCACCGATGCGGACTGGATGCATTTCTTCGAGGTGAACGTGATGAGCGGCGTGCGCCTGGCCCGCCACTACGCCCAGGGCATGAAGGAACGCGGCTGGGGCCGCATCCAGTTCATATCCAGCGAATCAGGCGTGCAGATACCGGCTGAAATGATCCACTACGGGGTGACCAAGACGGCGCAGCTGGGATTGTCGCGCGGGCTGGCCGAAGACCTTGCCGGCACTGGCGTCACCGTCAACGCACTGCTGCCCGGCCCCACGCGTTCGGAAGGCGTGGGTGATTTCTTCGGCAAGATCGCCAGCGAGAAGGGCATCCCGCTGGCTGAAGTTGAGCGCGATTTCATCGCAACGCACCGCCCGTCGTCCCTGATCAAGCGGTTGGCCACCGTGGACGAGGTGGCTGCCATGTCGGTGTACCTGGCTTCCGAGCAGGCATCGGCAACGACGGGTGCCGCGGTGCGCGTGGATGGCGGGGTGGTGCGGTCGATCGTTTGAGGCGGCTTGCGCGCAAACTCAGTCGAGCGTGCGCGTGTCGCCTGTGATCACGTTCAGTACCGGAAGACCTGAGATGGCCCGGCGTCGCGCGTCGCCGGAGAGCCAGTTCGCCTTGCCGTCGGCGTCGCGGCTTTCCCGGTAACGGGAAATCTCGTGGGCCTGGGAAGGGCTGCACACGGCAAGGCTGTCGTTGAGGAGGTCGCTCCGCACGAAGAAGGCATTGTTGCCGGCGCTGTTGCCTCCCACCAGGCTATAGCCCTTCGTGGACGCCAGATGCGCCAGCGCTGCGATTGATGCACCCCAATACAGGTTCGAATGGTGCGCGGCGCTGCGCTGGAAATCGGCCTGGTAGGGCACGGTGAGGGTATCGGCAGGTCCGAATACGCTGTTGTATTCGCACACCACGATGCGCGGATGGAAGGCTTCGATGGCCTGCCACACGTGGTAGTCGTTGCCATCGATGTCGATGGACAGCACGCCAAGGTCGGCATCGAAGCCGCTTTCGGCAAGCAGGCCCTGGATATTCTCGCGGGTGATGAACGCCTGCTTCGCGGTGAGTTCGTGCCGCCAGAAGTAGGGTGCGCGGCGGATCGACTTCACGTTGTCGGCCGAGCCGTCGATCACGAAGCCGCGCCAGTTGTCCTTCTGCATCAGGAATCGGCAGTTGGATTCGGAGAAATCCTCCACGCCGAACTCGATGAACGTTCGCTGGGCGATGGGAACGACGCGCGTAAGAAATTGCAGGATGCCGTCCTCGCCCCATTGCGAGAACACCTTGAACTCATGGCCGACAAGCCGCTGCGACGTGTTGCTCAAATCCAGCTTCGACAGGATCACGCCCTGGTTGAAG
>NZ_DATHFX010000044.1:0-4807 GCF_035317885.1 Pinirhizobacter sp. | reverse complement strand
AATGGCAGCTACACCATCAACTTCGACGGAGCGGGCAACTGGACGGCGACGGACGCCGGCGGCAACCCGGTCGTGGACGCCAGCGGCAACCCCGTGGGCGGCACCTACAAGGACGGGGACAACATCAGCTTCAACGGCATGACCATCGCCATGACCGGCACCCCGGCGGCGGGGGACAGCGTGTCCGTGGGCAAGAGCCAGGACCAGGACATTTTCGGCACGCTCAACAACATGATCAACGCGTTGAACAGCGGCGCCACCGGCGCTTCGTTGAATAACACGATGAACCGCCAGATCGAATCGCTCGACTCCACGCAGTCCGCCGTCACCAACACGCAAGTGCTGGTAGGTGCGCGGATGAATACGCTGGACCAGCAGAGTTCGGCTTACGCGGACCTGAAGGTTTCGTACACCAACGCCCTGACGGCGGTAACGGACGCGGACCCCGCCACGGCGATCAGCCAGCTGTCGCTGCAGTCGGCGGCGCTTAGTGCCTCGCAGCAGGTGTTCGTGAAAGCGCAGCAGCTGACGTTGTTCAATTACATCAAATAGCTTCTAACCGTCTGAAAAGATTCTAACCGTCGTAAATTTCAGTCAGTTACCGGTTCCCTACGGAAGGATTACTTCGTACGTTAGGTCGTCGCGCCAGTGTAGGCGAGTACCTGATGAGGCAGACGGTGTTTAATCTGGCGGAGGTGTTGCTGCCCATTGTCATTGCCCTCGGAGGGGGTGTGATCGTCGGCCAGGCGTGCGGTCGTCGTGTCAGGGCGGCGGCGTCGAAGATGATTGTTCCTTGCGTCTTAGTGCTTATGTTCCTGGTCGGCATCGAGGCCGGGCCGGTGCTTGCCAACATGCCGTTGCTTGGCTGGTTGGTACGGTCGGCTTTCACGCTTGCCCTGCTCTCGACCATTGCCTCGGTCGTGCTCTGCGCCCTGGCATTTCGCACAGCCTTCCGCGCTGGGTCCATCTCGAACGACGGCAACGTCTTTTCCAGGGCCGTGCGCGTAACCTTCGATTGCCTTGCCCCCCTTGCGGTGGTGGCCGTTGGAGTTTTGGCATCGCGCAACGTTTTCTTCGCCATCGATGGAGAAGGTATCGCAACGGCGACGTACTGGTTCCTGCTTTTCCTGATACTTCTTGTTGGCGTCGACTTGTCGATGGTGAAGTTGGGGCGTGAAAGCCTGACCTGGAAAATCATGCTGGTTCCTGCCCTGGTCCTCATCGGTTCTGCGCTTGGAGGCGTGGCTGCTTCCTTCGTCGTGGATGAGCCAATGCGGATCACCCTCGCGCTTTCTTCTGGATTCGGCTGGTTCTCGATGTCGGGCCCGCTGGTGTCGACCTTCCTGGGCTCGTCGTATGGGTCCATGGCGCTCTTGACGGATCTCTTTCGCGAGTTAATGGCGTTGGTTCTGCTTTACGCCATGGGACGCCGGATGCCCGTGGCCGCCGTAGCAAGCGGCGGAGCGGCGTCCATGGATTCCGTCCTGCCGATCATCAGGGTCACGTGCCCGCCCTCGATTGTGCCCATGGCGGTAGTAACGGGCCTTGTGCTGACGATCGCCGGGCCCATGCTGATTTCGTTTTTGCTGTTGCCGTTCACTATCGGCAACTAACCCGACCAATAGTCCTTAAACGATGGGAACCTGGTTGACGTTGTTCTTCGGATCCATCCAGAACGCTTCGTTCGCGAAGCGTCCGAAGATCTCGCGCGGCAGGACGGGCTGGCGCTCGATCGACTCGACCTTCGCCCGGACCGAATGCAGGCCGGGCATGCCGACGCGGGCATCGAACTCGTCCGCGTTGTACTCGATATGGTCGAAGTCGTGTTCGAACCAGGGCTCGTCGAGGAATTTGTAGACCGCGCGCATGGCCGCGACAGGATCGGCCGCGAGGCTTTCGTAGCTCAGCATCAGCAGGTGGTCTTTCGCATGCGGGCCATAGAATGCCTCCTTGGTCGCCTGGTAGGCGAATCCCACCATGCCCCGCGGATCGGTCAGCGCCTCGACGCGCGAGTACACCGTGGTATTGGTGTCGAAGCGGAATATCTTGCTGACGCTGACAGGCTGCTTGCGCACCAGTCGCTCCATGCTGTCGAGCACCCAGGCCAGCTGGCGTACGCAGGCGATCACCTTTACGCCAGGGAATAGCGTGTCGAGCAACTGCATGCGGCTGCACCACAATCGGCTTGTGTCGAACACCACGCTGACCCCAGCCTGGGCTGAGTAGAAGCTCTCCACCAGCCCGCGCAACATGGCGACGCGTTGCTCGTCGGAGACATCGAACGAGAAATCGTTCTTGCTGCTTGCCTCGGCCATCACCACGCCCATGATGTCGGCAAGCGGGCTGGTCATGCCGGCGCGAAAGCGCGGATTCTGGTTGAGGATGGCGGCCAGCAACGTGGTGCCTGCGCGCGGTAGCCCGGAGATGAAGTGGAACTTTGGCTGTGAACTGCTGGCGTCAGGCGTGGCAGGCATCTGGGCTTTTCTCCTATGGATCGGTGGCGTGGGCAGCGCTCTGGCGGCCGGTCAGGGCGCAGGTGCCGTCGATGCGCGTACGCGCATTTCATAGCCCACTTCGACCATGCGGGCTTCCCCCTTGTCAAGCACGCGAAGCAAAAGCTCCTCGGTGGCACGCTTGCCCATTTCGCGCACGGGTTGGTGCACGGTGGTCAGCGGTGGCCACACCTGCGTGGCGATCGTGGTGTCGTCGAAGCCGCAGATGGACATATCGCCGGGAACCGAAACCCCGGCCTCCGCGGCTGCCCAGATCGCACCGACGGCCATGTCGTCGTCGGCCGCAAAAATGGCGGTTGGCCGGTTTTTCAGTGCGAGCAACTGACGCGCGGCGGCCACGCCCGACTCGAAGGAAAACTGGCCCTGGACCATGTACGCAGGAATTTCCTTGAGCCCCGCACGCTTCAGGCCGTCGCGGTAACCGGCAAGGCGCCAGATGCCCGCGCCGTGCTTGGGGGGGCCAATGATGTGGGCGATGCGGCGGTGGCCAAGCGATACAAGATGGTCCACCATCGCCGCCGCGGCTTCGCGCTCGCGCAGGATTACGCCAATGCAGCCCTTGGAGTGGCGCGGCGCGATCGATGCAAACGGGATCTCGGCCTTGCGCAGGTGATCGAGCAACTTCGGATGGTCGGTAATGGGGGGCGTAAGGATCAGCCCATCGGGCCGGTGCCGCGAGAGGATGCCTTCGACGCGGTCGACGAAGTCCGGCGCCGTCGACACCAGCGGCTGCACCATCATGCTGTAGTGCCTGGCCTCGCATGCTTCGAGCACGCCGGCCTGTACTTCCATGATGTAGCTGGGCGACAGGTTGTCGTAGAGCAGGCCGATCATGAACGACCGGTTCGTCGCCAGGCTGCGCGCCGAGGTCAGCGGCCGGTAGTTGAGTTCCGCCACGGCCGACAGCACGCGATCGCGCACCGAGTCGCGCACGTTCGGCTCGTTGTTCAATACCCGCGATACGGTCTTCTTCGAGGTATCCGAGACCCGGGCGACATCGTTGATGGTCACGCGTGCCATGGAAGCCCTTCCGTCTTCAATGCCCCGTTCCGTTAGCCGGAACACTCTGTAGCGGTACGTTCCACCCGCTGACCTCGACCATCGGCACGACTGCCTTTTTTGAAGCGTATCGCGCGGTGAGGACGATCGATTCCCCGGGCCAAAGCGTGACGTCATTGTCATTCCACAGTATCGGCAACGCAAGATCGCCCTTGGCACCCTGCCTGATCGATACGTGCTGCTGGAGCGCCAGGGCCTTGGACGATGCCGGTACCGTCAGCTCGACCGTGGTGACATCCTCGTTTCCTTCGTGCCGGGTCGTGGCGCGGACCTGGCTGGTCGCGGCGGGCAAGGACTGTAGCGTGGTCAGGTCCGCATACTTGGTCACCGGAGTGAGGTACCAGTTCGACTTCGCCCAGTCGAGCACGTCTGGTTCGGCAGGCAGCCAGTAGACATTGCGGCTCACAGGCTTGCCGTCGGAGGACGAGAGCTCCAGCTCGATGAAGTAAACCGGGGACAGGCCGGCGACGGCTGGAAGCGTCTGAAGTTTCCGTGTGCGGTTTCCCGCCAGGTCAATGTCTTTCAGGCTCTTGTCAAAGTGCACGCTGCCATCCAGGTTGCGCACGCGGATGCGCACCTGAAGGCCATGCACATCGTCAAGCGCGTGGTTCACCAGCACGATGTCCTTCGAATCGTACGAATATTGGATGTGTAGCAGTTCGTTGGCTTTCTTGGCGCCGAAATAAGCGCCGGCGGGATTCATGAAGTAGTCGTACAGATGCCAATGCAACGACGGCCACGCGTTGTTGAGCATCCAGTAGATCACGCCGGTGGCGGGGTTGTCGGCGTCCATGCGCGCATTGAAAGCCTCGAACTGCGCGCGGGTGTTGTCGTAGTTGTCCAGCTGGGCCTTGGCAACGTAATCGGCAAGGTTCGTCGGTGCGCCGTAGCGATGGGCCAGTGCCTTGTCGAACGGCGTCAGTACCGCGAACGTCGACCAATCGGCCGATGCGTGGTATTGCCTGGCCTCCGGGTACTTCCAAAGGGCTTCCTGCTCCTGCGGCGAGAGCATGCGCTGCACATCCTCCAGCCGCGGGATGTCAGCACCGGCACTGACCTCCGAGTCGAAGCCGAAAGCGCCACCCAGCTTGTCGGCGTACCAATAGGCTGGCGGTATCCAGTCGTAGGGTCCGGCCATCTTCAGGCCGGAAGGGCCGGCTTCGGCGGTGCCCTTGGGGACGGCTGCCGAGATGATGGGCAAGGTCCAGTCCGCGGCGCGCAGCGCATCTACATAA
>NZ_DATHFX010000043.1:0-10026 GCF_035317885.1 Pinirhizobacter sp. | reverse complement strand
AAGTCCCCCTCAGGAGGCGGTGTGGCATGGGCCGATCCTCCCCTGCCGTCGTCTCACGGACCGCGACGGGTGCGAGCCGTTACACTTCCCGGTCGATTCTTGCCGCCTGGAACCCCTCGATGCCCCCGCGCCAGCGCTTCGCCGTCTTCGGCCATCCCATTACCCATAGCCTGTCGCCGCGCATCCATGCCGATTTCGCCCGCCAGTTCGGCATCGACCTCACCTACGAGGCGATCGACGCGAATCCCGAAGGCCTCGCCGAAGCCGTGCACGCCTTCTTCGTCGAGGGCCGCGGCGCCAACGTCACCCTGCCGCACAAGGCCGCGGCGTTCGCCATGGCTGATATCGCCACGGCCACCGCCACGCGCGCCGGTACCGCCAACGTGCTCACGCGACTGCCCGATGGCAGGCTTGAGGCACACAACACCGATGGCGACGGCATGGTCCGCGACATCACCGAACGACACGCGATGGATTTGCGCGGCCATACCACCCTGCTACTGGGTGCCGGTGGCGCGGCCCGCGGCGTGGCATGGCATCTCCTGGATGCCGGCGTGGGTACGCTAACCATCGTCAACCGCAACCCGGTGGCCGCCGATAACCTGGCCGACGCCATCGGCGATCCGGCGCGCGCGCATACGCGGTATTGGGAAGACCTCCACGACATCGGCAGCTTCGACCTGATCGTCAACGCCACCTCCGCCGGCACCCTGGGCGGCGGCCTGGACCTGCCGGTATCGATCATCGGTTCCCGCGCCCTTTGTTACGACCTGTCCTATGGAAAGTCCGCCGCGGGATTCGTCGGCTGGGCTCGTGGCGCAGGTGCCCGCTACGCCTTCGACGGCTTGGGGATGCTGGTCGAGACGGCAGCCGATGCGTTCGAACGCTGGCACGGCAAGCGGCCGGATACTGATCCTGTTTATACGGAGCTTCGCCAAACATACGGCTGATCCCGCGCGCGGCACCGCAAGAAGTTGCGGCCACACGTGGTTTTTCTTGCACTTGTTCGCAAGAGAATGTTATTAAAGTTTGGTGACACCGCTGGGGAGCGGGGAGCATAGAACCACGCGATGGACCGCGAAGCGGTGTTGTCGCTGCCAGGGGGCTGGCAGCGCCATGCACTAGGGAAGCCAAATGCTTAATTCAAAACTGAGATCCGCCGTGCTTGCTGCACTGGCGGTGGGATACCTATCGGTGCATGGCGCCGCTGTCCTGGCCCAAGACACCTCCACGCAGTCGCAAGATACGCCTGCAGCCGCCAACAGCAAGGAGATCAAGGCCGCCAAGCGACTTGAAGCCGTCACCGTTACCGGCTCGCTGATCCCGCAGTCTGAAATCGAAACCGCAACGCCGATTACCACCATTACCGCGGAAGACATGAAGATACGCGGCTTCGCTACCGTAGCCGATGCGCTCCAGCAATCCTCTTTCGCCACCGGCGGCGTGCAAGGCGCGCAGTTCACCGGCGGCTTTACGCCGGGAGCGCAAACGCTGAGCCTGTTCGGCCTTTCACCCAGCTACGTCAAATACCTGATCGACGGGCGTCCCATGTCGGACTTCCCGGCGCTGTACAACGGCAGCGACACCTTCAACAGTATCAGCGGCATTCCCGCTGAACTGGTCGAGCGCATCGACATCCTGCCCGGCGGCCAGTCGTCTTTGTACGGCTCGGACGCGATCGCCGGCGTGATCAACATCGTGCTAAAGAAGAAGCTCGACCGTCCGTCGATCGATGTGCGCTACGGCTTCTACCAGCGTGGCGGCGGCCCGAGCCGCCGCGTAACGCTCGCCGACAGCTTCACCATCGGCCGCTTCAACCTTCTCGTGGGCCTGCAGTATGAAAAGCAGGACGCCATCTGGGGCTTCGACCGCGGTATCACATCCCACTACTACGCCAACGGCACCAGCGCGCCGGTGGCCGGCCGGGACGTACTGGTGTCCAGCGCCACCGGCAACGGCTATCAGTTCTTCGATCCCAACAACTGCGCCAACGTCTCCAATCTTTTCGGCGGCAGCGAGGCCAAGCAGTTCCGTCCGGGCAGCGGAGAATACTGTGGCTCCTTCCTCTCGCCGGGCTATCGCACGCTCAAGAACAACAGCGAAAACGCCCAGGCGTATGCCCACGGCACGTTTGACATCAACGACCACAACCAGCTGTACGGCGATTTTCTCTACAACTACGATGAAACCCGATTCGCCACCGGATCGAACTATACGTTCTGGTCCACCGGCGTAAGCTACGGTTACATCTACGATCCGCGCTACGACGACTACTACACGTTGCAGCGCGCCTTCGCCCCCGAGGACATCGGCCAGGGCGGCTATAAATCGATCCAGAACAAACAGACCACCAACGCCTGGCGCGGTACCTTCGGCGGCAAGGGCTCTTTCGGCGAGTCGAACTGGGATTACGACGTTGCCGTTACCCACACCGAACAGAAACTGATTACGCGTGACTGGCAGCGTTTCACCGATCCGATCGAGGCCTACTTCGCCAGCCACGTGCTGGGCGAGCAGGAGGGCGTCACAGACGACGGTTATCCGATCTTCGAGCCCAACTATGCCGCGCTGTACAACCCGATTTCTCCCGCGGATTTCGCCGCATTCAGCGGTTACACCACCACCCATGCAAAAACCTGGGACAACATGCTGCGCGGGCAGGTTACCGACGCCAGCCTGTTCACGCTCCCGGGCGGCGATGCGGGTATCGCGCTGGTGGCCGAAGGCGGCAACCAGGGCTGGTCATACGTACCGGACGCGAGGCTTTTGAACGGCGGTGTCTGGGGCACCACCGACGTCCAGGGTGCGGGCCATCGCAACCGCTACGCCGCCACCACGGAACTGCGCCTGCCGGTGTTCTCCATGCTTACCGTGGATGTTTCCGGCCGCTACGACAAATACAAGGTGGAAGAGCAGTCGGTGGACAAGGCCACCTACAACATCGGCCTGGAATTCCGTCCCTTCGAAAGCCTGCTGCTGCGTGGCCGCTACGGCACCGCATTCAAGGCGCCCACCCTCAGCGATGAATTCCAGGGTGCATCTGGCTATTTCTCCGGTGTCACCGACTACTACCAGTGCGCGCTGCGCGGCTTCAGGGGCTCGAACATCTCCGACTGCCCGGCGCCCTACAACGACACCCAGTTCTTCGGCACGCAATCGGGTAACACGAAGCTCAAGCCGATTACCGCCAAGGTATGGAACTACGGCGTGGTCTGGTCGCCCTGGGTACGCACCTCGTTCAGCGTCGACTACTACCACTACAGCATCAAGAACGAGGTCAACACGCAGAGCGCCGACTTGCTTTCGCAGAATGAAGCGCGCTGCCGGCTGGGCGAGTTGGATATCGGCTCACCACTGTGCGTGGAGGCGCTTTCGCAGATCACGCGCGACGGCCAGGGCTTCATCACCGACATCTACACGCCGAAGGTGAACGTCTCCAATGAGATCGTCAACGCCATCACGGCCGACGCAGCCTACCTGCAGCCGCTTGATGCGTACGGCTCGCTCGGCTTCAGGTTGTCCTACAGCGATATTCTCACCCACAAGTACCGCCCATTCCCAGGCGACGAGATGATCGACCTGCTGCGCGACCCGACTCAGTCGATCGGCGATTTCAAGTCGAAGGTCAACGGCTCGATCACCTGGAATTCCTCCAGCCACCGCTGGGGCGTCACCCTGTACGGCACGCGTTACGGCAGTTCGCCCAACTACCTGGCAAGCACCTATGGCTTTGCCGAGGACGGTGCCGGCCGGCTGAAGCCGTGGATCCTGTTCAATACCAGCGTGCAGTTCAATCCGACGGACGACTGGGCGCTATCGTTGAACGTGAACAACGTCGCCAACAAGATGCCGCCGCCGGACCACAGCTACCCGGGCACCAGTGGCGCGCCGTACAACGAATTCCTGTACGACCCTTACGGCCGTGCGTATTACCTTGAGGCGACGTACAAGTTCTAGGCGCTGGTCAGAACTGGTTCGCCAAAGCCCCGCCTGGTTTCAGGCGGGGCTTTGACTTTTCCGGCGGTTGACGCCATCAGGGCCACGCACGCGCAAGGCCACGCTGATGCGCGGCCCACTTGCCGTGGTTTGCTTGGGAATGCCGTGGTCGTAATGCAGCTGCGTGGCGTAGCTCATGACCAGTACCGAACCTGGCACCATATCCACCTGAAGTACCCGGCGGGGCGGTAGCTTGGCCCGGATCACCATGCGGCGCGTGGCGCCCAGTGACAGCAGCGCGATGGGCTCGCCTTCGCGGATGAATCCAAGCTTGTCGTTGTGCGGCGCCACGCTGTCTTTTTCGTCCCGGTAATAATTAAGCCCCGCACTGTCGTATGGCGCGTCAACCACCGTGCGGACGGCTGCAGCCGCCTCAAGCAGCAGGCCCGGCGTGTCGCGCACGTCGAGCCGGTATTCCGCGCGCAGCCGGGGGACGTCCACCTCATGGTCGTACATCAGGCGCCGGTCGGCCTGCCAGGGCACGCCATCGCGCAGCCTTGCGAACCAGTCCGCGGCGGTTGTCGCTGGAATGACATCCAGTGCGTGCACGATGAAGCCCGAGGCGTCGTCAAGCAGCGCCTCGGAACCGCCGGCAAAAAGGGAAGGTTGGCTCATCGTTCCAGCCTACTCGCTCAGGTCAAGTCAAGGGTTCGATGCTCCGGACAGCGTGAAGATACCCTCACACCGTGTTCGCGGCACATGCCACGCCGTCGACGAAAAATCTTCCCAAGGTTTCAGGCCCTGCCGATGAAGAGCAAACGCGACTACGGAAGCTACGATCCCGCCAGCGCCAAGGCTGCCGCCAGTCGCGGTGCGCCGTCGGCTCGCCCCGGAGCCAATGCCGCCCTTGCACCAGCGCCGCGCAAGACACCGGTCAAGGCCGCCCGCCGACCGCGCCAGGCCTGACCCTCTTCAACCGGCCAGGTAGTCGTCCTTGAGCCTGACGTAATTGGCCGCGGAGTAAACCAGCATCTCCACCTGTTTTTCGGTGAGCAGCCGCACGAAGCGCGCCGGGTTGCCCACCCACAATTCGCCCTTGCCCACCGCCTTGCCGGGCGAAAGCACCGCACCGGCGGCGAGGAACCCGTAGTCGCCGACCGACGCCCCGTCCAGGACGGTGGCGTGCATGCCGACCAGGGCGAAATCGCCGATGGTGCAGGCGTGGATCACGGCGGCATGGCCGATGGTGACGTCATGCCCGATGATGGTGGGGAAGCCGCCCGGGGTGTAGGGGCCATCGTGGGTGACATGGACGATGGCGCCGTCCTGGATATTGCTGCGGGCGCCGACCCGGATGTGGTGGACATCGCCCCGCAGCACGGCGCCGGGCCATACCGAAGCGTCGTCGCCCAGTTCGACGTCGCCGATCACGGTGGCGGCAGGATCCACGTAGACGCGTTCGCCCAGGCGCGGATAGATGCCGCGGTAGCTGCGGAGATGGTTCATCGGGGCATTCTACCGCCGCCGTGGCGCTTGATTTCGCAGCCTGCGGTCGCCACGCTGGCTGTTCGGGCGCACGGTGCGCCCCACGGACCGGAAACCCAAGGCATGACGACGGAAAATCCCCTGCTCAGCGACGAAGCACTGCCGCCCTTCCCGGCCATCCGGCCCGAGCACGTGGAGCCCGCCATCGATACCCTGCTGGCCGAGTACCGCCAGGCCATCGATGCGCTGGTGCTGGCCGGCGGCGGCAGCTTCCAGGCCGTCATGCTGCCGCAGGAGCGCCTGGAGCAGCGCCTTGGGCGGGCCTGGTCGCCGGTGAGCCACCTGCATTCGGTGGCCGACACCGAAGCCCTGCGCGAGGCCCATGGCCGCGCGGAAGAAAAACTCACCGACCACGCCATTGAGCTGGGTCAGAACCGCGAGCTCTTCGCCGCCGTGCAGGCGGTGGCCGCGCGCAGCGATTTTGCCGGCCTGCCGCGTCCGCAGCGCGCCGCCGTGGAACACGCGCTGCGCGATTTCCACCTTTCAGGCGTTGCCCTTGAGGAACCGGCCCGTTCACGCTTCCGCGAGATCGGCGTGGAGCTGTCGAAGATCACCACCGAGTTCTCCAATGCGGTGCTCGATGCCTCCGAGGCCTGGCAGAAACATGTCAACGACGAGCGCGACCTCGCCGGCATCCCGCCGTCGGGCGTGGCGGTGCTGCGCCAGTACGCCCAGGAGGCCAAGCTCGACGGCTACCTGGTCACCCTCAAGCAGCCCAGCGTGCAGGCGG
Organism: Pinirhizobacter sp.; assembly: GCF_035317885.1. Lineage (GTDB taxonomy): Bacteria > Pseudomonadota > Gammaproteobacteria > Xanthomonadales > Rhodanobacteraceae > Pinirhizobacter. The sequence continues at coordinate 3,815 of NZ_DATHFX010000043.1, read as the reverse complement.
TGATGACCTACGCCGACAAGCGCGAGCTTCGCGAGCAGGTGTATTGGGCCTACCAGACGCGGGCATCGGACCAGGGCCCGAACGCGGGCAAGTTCGACAATACGCAGCGCATCGAACGGATCCTGCAGCTGCGTCACGAGGCGGCCCAACTGCTTGGCTTTGCCAACGCCGCGGAGGAATCGCTGGCCACCAAAATGGCGGACTCTCCGAAGGTGGTGCTCGACTTCCTGCGCGACCTTGCCGCCCGCGCCAAGCCCGTGGCCCAGAAGGAACTGGTACAGCTACGTGAATTCGCCACCCAAAGCCTGCGCCTGGACGGCCTGGAACCCTGGGACGTGGCTTACGCTGCGGAGAAACTGCGCCAGCAGCGCTACGCGCTGGATGAAGAACAGTTGAAACCTTACTTCGCCCTGCCCGCGGTGATCGACGGCCTGTTCCGCCTGGCTGGCCAGCTGTATGGCATCTCGCTGGCCCCCAACGAAAACGCACCCAAGTGGCATGACGACGTGCGCTATTTCGACGTGCTCGACGCCGACGGCACGGTGTTCGCCGGCGTCTATGTCGACCTGTATGCCCGCTCGGGCAAGCGCGGCGGCGCATGGATGGATGTCTGCCGGGCACGCTTCCGGGACGGCGACCAGTTCCACCTGCCGGTGGCCTACCTCACCTGCAATTTCCCGCCGCCTACCGGCGACATGCCGGCATTGCTCACCCACGACGACGTCCTCACCCTGTTCCACGAATTCGGCCATGGCCTGCACCACCTCCTGACCGAGATCGACATCCCGTCGATCGGCGGCATCGACGGCGTGGAATGGGACGCGGTGGAACTGCCCAGCCAGTTCATGGAGAACTTCGGCTGGAACCGCGAGGCGCTGAACCTGTTCGCCCGCCATTACCAGACGAACGAACCGCTGCCGGATGAACTCTACGAGCGCATGCTGGCCGCCCGGCACTTCCATGCCGGCCTGTTCCTGGTGCGCCAGCTCGAGTTCGCCCTGTTCGATTTCCTGCTGCACCTGAACTACGACCCCGGCCACGGGGCGCAGCCGATGAACGTGCTGGAAAAAGTGCGCCAGGAGGTCGCCGTGCTGCATCCGCCGGCCTGGCAGCGCTTCCCGCACGCGTTCACGCATATCTTCGCAGGGGGCTATGCGGCCGGGTACTACAGCTACCTCTGGGCCGAGGTGCTCTCGGCCGACGCCTTCAGCAAGTTCGAGGAAGCCGGCGTGGTGGACCGCGCCAGCGGCGATGCCTTCCGGCGCGAGGTGCTGGCCGTGGGCGCATCCCGCCCGGCGCTGGAATCGTTCGTGGCGTTCCGCGGGCGTGAGCCCAGGCCCGATGCCTTGCTGGCCAGTTACGGCCTGACCTGAAAACCCTCCGGCGGGGACTCGAGCACGTTAGGCACGTTAGGGGGTCAGAGTCATGACTCTGACCCCCCACCTGCTGACCCCCACCTGCGTCGGTGAAGGCGCTTCGCTGCCGATTTTGCACCGCCCTTTCATCTGGTACGGCGTACTTTTGGCGCCGACACCGTGCGCACCGCGGCGGGTCAAGGAGGGGTGTCATGGCAAGAAACCTGTCACGCGCGGCCACGCTGGTAGCGCTGGCCCTCATCGTGCCCATGGTGCACGCGGCAACCCCGACGCAAGGCTCCATCATCCGCGGCTTTGCCGTGGGGCTGCTCGCCTTCATCCTGCTTGCGCCTACCGCGCTGGGGGTTGCCATTGGCCTGCTGGGCAATCCGCGCGAGCGCTGGTTGCGCGGCGCCTTCCGCGGCGGCGCCACGGGCCTGGGTTCCATGGTGGTGCTGTTGCTGGTGCTTGGCGCGCTGATCCGCGTTACCTGACCCGTCCGAGTTGCCATACACGGCCGCTACAATGCGGCCATGAAGATCGCCTCCTGGAACGTCAACTCGCTCAAGGTCCGCCTGCCCCACCTGCAGCAGTGGCTGGGCGAAAGCCAGCCGGACATCGTCGCGCTTCAGGAAACCAAGCTCGAAGACAGCAAGTTCCCGGTGGACGAGATCGCAGCCCTGGGCTACCGCAGCGTGTGCTCGGGCCAGAAAACCTACAACGGCGTGGCGATCCTGGCCCGCGGCGAGATCACGGACGTCGTGACCGACATGAGCGGCCACGACGATCCCCAGCGACGCATCCTGGCCGGCACCATCGATGGCATCCGGGTGGTCAACCTTTACGTGGTGAACGGCAAGGCCGTCGGCGATGAGAAGTACAGCTACAAACTGGATTGGCTGGCCCGGATGCGCGATTTCCTGTCCGCCGAATTGACGCGTCATCCGAAGCTGGTGGTGCTGGGCGACTTCAACATCGCGCCCGACGCCCGTGACCTCTACGACCCGGTGGCGTGGGGCGAGGACATCCTCGCCTCGCCGCCCGAGCGTGCCGCACTGAAGGCCATCACGGACCTCGGATTAACCGACAGTTTCCGGATTTTCGAAGAAGATGCGGGACATTTCAGCTGGTGGGACTACCGCCAGGCTGCGTTCCGGCGCAACATGGGCCTGCGCATCGACTTGATCTTGATCAGCGATGCTCTCAAATCACTGGCATCGGCCGCTGCCATCGAACGTACCCCGCGCACGTGGGAGCGCCCGTCCGACCACACCCCGGTGGTCCTGGAGTTGAACGTCTAGATGAATACCCCAACCGATTGGCCCAGCTCGCTGGATGATGCCGAACTCGAGGAGCTCGATCGCTACCTGCGCGCCCACTGCGGCGACGGCGATCTCCTGCTCGATGGCGTCCACGGCATGTTGTCGGCCATCGCCGTCGGCCCTGTCCCGGTCACGCCCACCGAGTGGCTGCCCGAAGTGCTCCATGACGCCTTCGAGGACGAAGACGAGGGCAATCGCGTGCTGGCGCTCCTGGCCAAGCTCAACGACTCGATCCTGGCCGAGCTCGAGGTGGATGCCTACGAGCCGATCCTGGGCGAGATCGACCTGGACGCAGGCCCGGTGCTATCGGCCGCGGGCTGGTGCGAGGGCTTCAGCCGCGGCATCGACATACGTGCCAGCCTCTGGGAAACCCGTCTGGCCGGTGATCCGCAGCTGATGGAACTGCTCGGCCCGGTGATGGCCCTGGCGGTGGACGAGGGCATCCTCACCGCCGATGCGGAGTTCGAGAAACTCACCGACGACGAATACGACGAATGCCTGTCGCAGGTGCCGATGGTGCTCGCCGCGGTCAACCAGTACTGGCGGCAGAAAACGCCTACCGAAGAGGAACTGGCCGCCGCGCCCCATCCAGACGACGACGATCCGGCCCCGCCTCGCCAGCGCAGCGGCGAGTGGGTGCACTAGCAACCACCGTCGAGGCCAGGCCACAGGTTCACGGCTTGGCCGCGCTCATCCCCGCCACGCGCTCGGCCACCGGTGCCAGCGTGGTGCCGGCAGCCTGCCCGGGCGAATCCAGGTAGTAGTACGCCGTCGCCGCGATGTCGTCCTGCCGGTAGTAATTGAGCCAGCCATCGGGCGCATTCGCAGCAGCCGGATCGATCTTGCCGTCCTCCAGCAGCTTGATGAAATGCTCCCGGCCGCCCGGGGCCAGCGTCACCGGCTGTAACGGCACACCGGCCTTCTTCAACGCCATCACCTGCTTGCGCGGTCCGCCGCCGATCTGCTGCAGGCGCACTTCGCACTCGCGCTCGAACATGATCGGGTCGGGTACGTGCAGCCGGTAGAACAGCCAGCGGTTCGTTCTCTTGTCGGCAATCGGCGCCCCCTGGTATCGCTGGACGTACGGGCCCAGGCCCCAGCCGGAACCGAGGTAGTCCTCGCTGCCGGTACCGGCAAG
>NZ_DATHFX010000042.1:0-16591 GCF_035317885.1 Pinirhizobacter sp. | reverse complement strand
CTGGAATCTTTGCCCGCTGCAGGGCGAGCTGGTAGCCCTGCTCACGGTCCACGCATATCGGGCTGGACGATGGGCCGGCAATGAAGGCGATGTCGCGGTGCCCCAGCGTAACCAGATAGTCGACGGCGGCGCCTGCCGCGGCGACGTTGTCGATATAGACGCTGGAAATCCTGTTGTCCTTGACGTATTCGCAAGCGTTGACCACGGGAAGGCGGCCGTCAATGGGAATGGCCGGTACGCGAGGAGACATGGTGATGATGCCATCGGCCTGGCGCGCCGCGATCATGTCGGCGTAGGCCTGTTCGCGCACCAGGCTGCCTTGCGTCTCGCCCAACAGCACCGAGTAGCCGTTCTCGTGCGCGACCTGCTCGATGCCGCGGATCACCTCAGAGAAAAACGGGTTGGCGATGTCTGGGAGCAGGGCAATGACCAGGCGCGTGCGCGCCGTGCGCAGGTTGCGTGCCAAGGCATTGGGCGTGTAGCCCAGGCGCTTGACGACCTCGTGGATACGCAGGCGCGTCGCTTCGCTGACAAGCTCGGGCCGCTGCAGGGCGCGTGACACGGTTGCCACCGAAACCTTGGCAATGGCGGCAATTTCCTTGACCGTCCGGACACGCGCAGGCTGCGGCGCAGCATTCGCCGGCTCGCCCTTGTCCCCCTGCCGCCTACGCCTGGATCCGTCCGCACTCACCGGTTCAAGCCCTCTTTTTCCGCTGCCGTGGCCTGGACGATACCAGCCGGCCATATCCGGGAACGACACGTCCACCGTGGCCGCCCCGACCGAAATTTGTGCAGTGCAATGTAATGGATTACATGAAATCGTTGCATCGGCATCTTCACATCTGCTACATACATTGCCACATTTGTAGTACTTAGTGACACGAGGCTCGACGCGCAAACGCCAGCATTCATGCACATGTAATCGAATACATTCAAGCGACAGCAGCATGTCGGAGGGGAAATGGCAGGCCAGTCCATGTCGACCAGCGCCAGGGCGGTAACCCGATGAAGAAACTTGGCATGGGGCTCGTCGGCCCCGGCTTCATCGCCGCGCATCACCTCGATGCCGTGCGTCGCCTGGGCAACGTCGAGATCGTCGGTATCGCTGGCTCCAGCCTCGAATCCGCAAAAAAGCGCGCGCGTGAACTGGACGCCGGGCGCGCCTATGCGGGTTACCGGGAATTGCTGGCCGACCCCGCTGTACAGGTGGTCCACAACACCACGCCCAACCACCTGCACAGGGAGGTCTCGCTGGCGGCGCTACGTGCCGGCAAGCATGTGATCTCCGACAAGCCGCTTGCCAGCAGCACGCAGGAAGCGCGTGAACTGTACGAAGCCGCGCGCCAGGCCCAGGTCGCGCATGTCGTCACCTTCAACTATCGCGGCTACCCGCTTGTCCAGCAGGCGCGCGCGATGATCGCCAAGGGCAAGGTCGGCCAGGCGGTGTTCGTGCATGGCTGTTATTTGCAGGATTGGCTCACTGACGAGCGCGCTTATTCGTGGCGCCTGGATCCCAAGCTCGGTGGCGCCAGCTCCGCCCTTGGCGACATCGGCTCGCACTGGTGCGACCTGGCCGAACACGTCACCGGTGCGCGTATCACCGCCGTACTGGCCGATCTGCACACGGCCGTGCCGGTCCGCGAGGCGCCGGCGGCTTCGCCGAAGGCTTTCGCAGGCTCCGCCAAGTCGACACCACGGCGCAAGATCAAGATCACCAGCGAAGACATCGCCAGCGTGCTGCTGCGTTTCGACAACGGCGCGCGCGGCTGCGTCACCGTTGGCCAGGTGCTGCCCGGCCACAAGAACGACCTGCGCCTGGAAGTCAGCGGGCGCGAGGCCTCGCTGGCGTGGCGGCAGGAGCAGCCCAACGAACTATGGATCGGCCACCATGCGAAGGCCAACAGGTTGCTGACGCGAGACCCCGCGCTGCTTGATCCCGCCGCGCGCGGCTACGCGCACCTGCCCGCGGGCCACCCGGAAGCCTGGGCGGACGCCTTTCGCAACCTGCTGGCCGACGCCTATGCGTGGATCCGGCGCGGTGGCACCCCCGAAACGAAGCCTGCCGCGCTACCCACGTTCGCCGACGGCTATCGCAACAGCCAGCTGGTCGATGCGATGCTCAAGAGCCATGCCGCCGGCGGTGTATGGCAGCAGATCGAAGACCCTCTCGGACCATCACGCACAAAGGGGAAGAAAGGATGAAGTGGCGCCTTAGAGTGATGATGTTGTTCGAGTACGCCATCTGGGGCGCGTGGTATGTCACGGTCGGTACGTGGCTGGGCCAGACGCTGCACTTCAGCGGCAAGGAAATCGGCGCCATCGCCGGCACCACCGCCATCGGCGCGATGATCTCGCCGCTGTTCGTGGGCCTGCTTGCCGACCGCCTGTTCGATACGCGTCGTGTGCTTGCCGCATTGAATGTCATCGGCGCCGTGCTGCTGGTGGTCGCCGCACAACAAAGCTCATTCGCGGTGCTGTATATCGCCCTGCTGGCCTACAGCTTGAGCTACATGCCAACGCTGGCGCTCACCACCTCGCTGGCCATGCGGCACATCAACGATCCGCAGGAAGAATTCGGCGCGATCCGCGTGTTCGGTACGCTGGGCTGGATCGCCGTGGGTCTTGTCGTAGGCGCCCTGGGCGTGGAAGCCACCGCCTCGCCGTTGTACCTGGCCGCCGGGCTTTCTCTGGTGATGGCAGGCTACTGCTTCACCTTGCCGCCGACGCCGCCACTGGCCAACCCCGAGCGTTTCCAGCTACGCCATGCACTGCCGCTGGAATCCTTGCACCTGCTTCGCGGCCGCTCGATGGCGATTTTCGCGCTGGCCTCGTTCCTGATCTGCATCCCGCTGCAGTTCTATTACGCGTTCACCAACCTGTTCCTCAACGAGATCGGCGTGGTCAACGCCGCCGGCAAGATGACCGGCGGGCAGATGTCGGAAATCCTCTGCATGCTGCTCATCCCGTGGTTCTTCCGGCGCCTTGGCGTGAAGTGGATGCTTGCCGTGGGCATGCTGGCCTGGGTGGTGCGCTACGCCATGTTCGCCTTCGGCGGCACCGGCGAGCTGATGTGGATGCTCTGGCTCGGCATCATCCTGCACGGCATCTGCTTCGACTTCTTCTTCGTCGTCGGCCAGATCTACATCGATCGCGAGGCGCCTCCTGCCCTGCGCGCGGCAACGCAAGGGCTGATCACCTTCCTGACCTACGGCCTGGGCATGTTCGTCGGCTCGTGGCTTTCCGGGGTGGCGGTCGACACGTACGTGCAGGTCAACGCCCAGGGCGTTGCGACGCACGACTGGCACGGAATCTGGATGCTCGCCGGTGGCTGCGCCGCCGTCGTGCTCGTATTGTTCGTACTGCTGTTCAAGGATCGCAAGGCGAAGGCAGGCAACGTCGCCGCCGTCGCCACCTGATTCGCCCCCTCCATCCCCCATCGGCGGAGAACCGTTCATGATGAATCGCAGGCAGTTCCTGGCTCGTTCCGCGCTATTCGGCTCGGCGGCGTGGCTTACCCTCGGAGCGCCCGGCAGGCTCCTTGCCGCCACCGCGCAGGGCAAGCCGCTCGGCATCCAGCTCTACATGGTGCTGAAGGCCTACCAGGACGACCCCATCGGTGCACTCAAGACGCTCAAGGCGATCGGCTATACGGAGATCGAAGCCATCGTCACCAGCACGGCCACGACGCTGCGTGACCAGTTGAAGGAAACCGGCCTGCGCTCGCCCAGCATGCACTTCGACAGCCTCGGCTTCGAGCCCGGTATCGAAGCCGCACACATGCTTGGTGCGCAGTACATCGTCAGCAGCATGCTGCCGTCCATCATGCAGAAGGAGCAGGCCGCGAAGGGGAAGAGCGCGCCGGAGCCGACCTACTCGCTCGACGAGGCCAAGCGCACCGCGGAATATGCCAACCGCCTCGGCGAGAAGGCCAAACAGGCGGGCCTGCAATACGCCTACCACAACCACCACCTGGAATTTACCGACGTCGGTGGTGGGCAGACGTTCTACGACGTGCTGCTGAAGGAAACCGACCACAAGCTTGTCCAGTTCGAGCTCGACTGCGGCTGGGTCCATGCGGGCGGCAAGAACCCTGCGGATATCTTCAAGGCCAACCCCGGCCGCATCCCGCTGATGCATGCCAAGGATTTCCTGCCCGGCGCCAACGATAAGAACAACTATCCAGGTGCGGAACTCGGCCGTGGCACGCTCGACTACAAACCGATCATGGCGGCGGCGGACACCTCCGGACTGAAGCACTGCTTCGTCGAACAGGAAGGCCCCTATGCCCGCATGAGCCAGCTCGACGCCGCGCGCGTCGATTTCGCCTACCTGCGCCCGATGCGCTGAACCCGAATCAAGGCATACGCATGGAAAAGAACACATTCGACGCCATCGTCGTCGGCACTGGAGTCAGCGGCGGCTGGGCCGCCAAGGAACTGACCGAGAAAGGGCTCAAGACCCTGGTGCTCGACCGCGGCCCCATGGTCAAGCATGGCGATTACCCCACCGCCCTGAAGGCGCCGTGGGAACTGCCGTACGCCGATGAGCCCACCCAGGAAGACATCAAGCGCCACCCGAAGAGCACGCGCCCGTCGTTCTACGGCATCACGCAGTCGACCAAGCACTGGTTCGTCGACGACCTGGACAACCCGTACGAGGAAACCAAGCCCTTCGACTGGTTCCGCGGCTATCACGTGGGTGGACGCTCATTGATGTGGGGCCGGCAGAGCTATCGCTTCAGCGAGATGGATTTCGAGGCGAACGGCAAGGACGGCGTGGGCGTGGACTGGCCCATCCGCTACAACGACCTCGCCCCCTGGTACGACTACGTCGAGCACTTCATCGGCGTCAGCGGGTCGACCGAGAACATGGCGCAACTGCCCGACGGCCAGTTCCTCAAACCGATGGAACTCAATTGCGTGGAGAAGGATTTCCAGGGCAAGCTGGGCGACAAGTTCAACCGCAAGCTGATCATCGGCCGCACGGCGAACCTGTCCGAGCCTCTCAAGCACGACAAGAGCCCGCAGCGTGGGCAGTGCCAGTACCGCAACCTGTGCATGCGCGGCTGCCCGTTTGGCGCCTATTTCAGCAGCAACTCGTCGACCCTTCCCTCCGCCGAGAAAACCGGCAACATGACGATCGTCACCAACGCCATCGTCTACGAGCTGATCTACGACAACGCCAAGGGCAAGGCGACCGGCGTGCGCGTGCTCGATGCCGAGACCGGCCACCAGACCGAATATTTCGCGAAGGTGATCTTCCTGAACGCGTCCACCTTCGGCACCGCGCACATCCTGCTCAATTCCGTGTCCAGCCGCTTTCCCAACGGCTTCGGCAACGACAGTGGCGAAGTGGGCCACAACATCATGGACCACATCTTCGGCAACGGCGCGCGGGCGCTGGTGGAAGGCCATGAAGACCGCTACTACTCCGGGCGCCGGCCGAATGGGTTCTACATCCCGCGCTATCGTAACGTCGGTTCCGACAAGCGCAAATACCTGCGCGGCTTCGGCTACCAGGGCGGCGCAAGCCGCAGCGACTGGACACGCCTGGTCGACCAGGCGGTGCTGGGCGCGGACCTTAAGAAGGCCGCGGAGAATCCCGGCCCGTGGGGCGTGTCGATGATGGGCTTCGGCGAAATGCTGCCCGACCACAAGAACATGGTCACCCTCGACCGCAGGATCAAGGACAAGTACGGCTTGCCCGTGCTGAACTTCGATGCCGTGCACCGGGAGAACGAACACCTGATGACCAAGGAAATGGTCGACGACGCGCTCGAGATGTTCAACGCCGCCGGCTACAAGAACGTGCAAGCCTTCACCATGGAGGCCAACGTCGGCGCCGGCATCCACGAAATGGGCACCGCGCGCATGGGCCGCGACCCGAAGACCTCGGTACTGAACGCGTGGAACCAGATGCACGCCTGCAAGAACGTCTACATCACCGACGGCTCGGCCATGGCGTCGTCTGCCTGCCAGAACCCGTCATTGACCTACATGGCGCTGACCGCACGCGCGGCCAGCCATGCCGTGGACGAACTCAAGCGCGGCAACATTTAAGGAAATACGCCATGAACCGTCGTGAATGGTTGAAAAGCATGTCCACGCTTGCGGTCGGCGCGGTCGCCGCGCCTTCGCTGCTGGCCGTATTCGATGCCTTTGCCGCTTCGCAGAAACCGGGTGCGGCTCCCCGCTTCTTCAATCCGGCGCAAGGTAGCCTGATTGCCGGTGTGGTCGACATCGTGATCCCACGTACCGATACCCCGGGGGCGGTCGATGCAGGCGTACCGGCCTTCATCGATTCGATGTTCAAGGATGTCTATACCAAGAACGAGAAAGAGCGGTACCTCACCTCGCTGGTTGCATTCGACAAGGCCGGTGGCAAGCCGTTCCTGCAGTTGGACGAGTCCCAACGCAAGGCGCTGGTGACCAGGCTCCACGCCGAGGCCATTGCCGAACCGCTCGATGCGAAGATCCCGCCCGCCGCCGACTTCGTGCTGATGACCAAGAAGCTGACCATGCTGGGCTTCTTCATGTCCGAGCCTGGCTGCACCCAGGTGCTTCAGTACGTGGCCATTCCCGGTGGTTTCAAGGCCGATATACCGCTGTCCCAGGCGGGCAATGGCAAGGCATGGGCCGTTGAAACGGAACTGAAGATATGAAAACGCTCAAGGGTCCGGGCATCTTCCTTGCCCAGTACGCCGACGATGTGGCGCCATTCAACACGCTCCCCGACATCGCCCGGTGGGCGGCGTCGCTGGGCTTTGTCGGCATACAGATTCCAAGCAACGATCATCGCTTGTTCGACCTCGAGCAGGCGGCGGCAAGCAAGGCTTATTGCGATGACATCGCAGGCATGCTGGCCGAGCACGGGCTGGCGGTGACCGAGCTGTCCACGCATCTGCAAGGGCAGCTGGTGGCCTCGCATCCCGCCTACGACCGCTTGTTCGACGGCTTCGCGCCCCCCGCGTTGCGTGGCCACACGTCGCAGCGACAGGCCTGGGCTGTGGAACAACTCAAGCTTGCGGCGAAGGCGAGCAAGCATTTGGGCCTGACCTCGCACGCGACTTTTTCCGGCGCGCTGGCCTGGCATCTGTTCTACCCGTGGCCGCAGCGCCCCGCCGGGCTGATCGAGGAAGCCTTCGCGGAACTGGCCAAGCGTTGGCGGCCCATTCTCGATGCCTTCGACGAAGCCGGCGTCGATGTCTGTTATGAACTGCATCCTGGCGAGGACCTGCACGACGGCGTTACCTTCGAACGTTTTCTGGACGCCGTCGGGCACCACCCGCGCGCCAACATCCTCTACGACCCCAGCCACATGGTGCTGCAGCAGATGGACTACCTGCAGTTCATCGACAACTACCACGAGCGCATCCGCGCGTTCCATGTGAAGGACGCCGAGTTCCGTCCCAATGGGCGTGCGGGTGTCTACGGCGGCTACCAGAGCTGGATCGATCGTCCCGGGCGTTTCCGCTCGCTGGGCGACGGACAGATCGATTTCAGGGCGATCTTCAGCAAGATGGCACAGTACGACTACCCGGGCTGGGCCGTGCTCGAGTGGGAGTGCTGCATCAAGGATGCCCAGCAAGGCGCGAAGGAAGGCGCGGTGTTTATCCGCGACCACATCATCAAGGTCACCGAGCGCGCGTTCGACGACTTCGCCGCGTCCGGCAGTGACCGCGCATTCAACCGCGACATCCTGGGACTCGAAAAACCATGATCACTACGTCTACCGGCATCAGCCGCCGCGCCGCCCTTGGTCGCCTCGCCGCCGGCGCGGCTGCTTTCGGCGCCATGCCGTTGCTCGCCGCCGCCGAAGCCGTTCCCGGCAAGAAGGCCACGGGCAAGGCACCGCCCGGGCGCCTTAAGCAGTCGCTGAGCCGCTGGACGTCCAAGGCGCCGTTGCCCGAACTCTGCAAGCGACTGAAGGCCCTCGGCTTCGCCGGAGTCGACCTGTTGTATGCGGACGAATGGGCGCAGGTGCTCGACAGTGGCCTGGCCGTTTCGATGGGCTACCCCACCAAGCGCGACGATTTCATCACGTTTGGCTTCAACGATCCGGCCAACCACGCCACCCTGTTGAAGGAACTGGAAACAAGCATCCCTAAGGCCAAGAGCGCCGGGCTGACCAACGTGATCACCATGTTCGGCAACCGCGTGGCTGGCATCGACGACCACCAGGCCCTCGACAACTGCGTGGCGGGCCTCTCCAAAATCGCACCTCTCGCGGCCGAGAACGGCATCACCCTGTGCGTTGAGCTTCTGAACAGCAAGGTCGACCACCACGGCTACCAGGGCGACAGTACCGCGTTCGGCGTCGCGGTGATGAAGGGCATCAACTCGCCCAACGTCAAGCTGCTCTACGACATCTATCACATGCAGATCATGGAAGGTGACGTGATCCGCACTATCCGCAACAACATCCAGTGGATCGGGCATTTCCACACTGGCGGCGTGCCGGGGCGACATGAGATCGATGGCACCCAGGAGTTGAACTACCACGCCATTGCCAAGGCGATCGCGGACCTCGATTACAAGGGCTTCATCGCGCACGAATTCATGCCGGCGCGAAACGACCCGTTCGACTCGTTTGCCGAGGCCTTCAAGATTTGCACGGTATGAACTTTCATCGAAGGATGACCATGAACCAGCGTCGCGCGCTTTTCCTTGCTTTCACCGTGGCAGCCGCCGCATCGACATCTGCCTGGGCGCAAACCGACCCCAAGGCGACCGAGCAGTGGGAGCCCGTGCCCAAAGTAGTATCGCCGGGCAAGCAGAATAGCGCGCCGCCCTCCGACGCCATCGTCCTGTTTGACGGCCACGACCTTTCGAAATGGGAGGCGTCCAAGGATCAATCCCCCCCGCACTGGAAGGTGCACGACGGCATACTGACGGTCGACAAGACCACGGGCAACATCCAGACCAAGCAGAAATTCAGGAACTACCAGATCCACCTGGAATGGCAGGTTCCCAAGGGCATCACCGGCGACGGCCAGGCCCGCGGCAACAGCGGCATGTACGTGGCTTCCACCGGGCCTGGCGACGAGGGCTACGAAATCCAGATCCTGGACTCGTACAACAACAAGACCTACGTGAACGGGCAGGCTGGAAGCGTCTACAAACAGACACCACCCCTGGCCAATGCCATGCGCGCGCCCGGTGAATGGCAAACCTACGATGCCATCTGGACGGCGCCGGTATTCGCCGCCGACGGCTCGCTGAAATCACCGGCCTACATCACGCTGTTCCACAACGGCGTGCTGGTACAGAACCATACGGAGCTTGCCGGCGAGACGTTCTACATAGGCAAGCCGAAATACACCCCATACACCGAAGCGCCAATCAAGCTCCAGGCGCATGGCGATCCCTCGCAGCCCATCAGCTTCCGCAACATCTGGGTGAGGCCGCTGGAGTAAGCGGCCTCTTCCGTCAGACCGCGCCGTATAAGCCGCGCGCGTACTCGTACTCTGCCAGCATTTCCTCGAGGCTCAGTGCGCGCGTCCAGACGGCGGCATAACGAGTGAGGATGGCGCCCTGCTGGGCCGCATCGCCGCCGTCCTTCCATGCGTTGATCAGCACCTTGCCATTAAGCGGTCGGTTGCCGAGGCCGGCGTAGGTCTGCTCGCGCGGTTCTTCTTCGAAGCTTGGGCAGAGGAAGCGCACCGTGCCCGTGGCCGCATCAACCGAGACGATCGCGAAGCGGGGCTTGAAGCGCGTATCCACCCCCTGCGCGGGGCCGTCGGTGATGGCCTTTTCGCCGCCGGTGAGGGCCAGGCGGAAGCTTGTCAGTTCCGAGTTGGCTACTGACGTATCATAGGAATGTTGCAGCGCCAGGCCGGCCTCGTGAGGGCTGAAGCCCTGGTAAGTACTCAGCGCACGCCCCGCATTTCCCGACGGACCGACGCCGTATGGGCTGCAGAAGATGGCCGCGAAGGTCATGCTGGCCGTCTCGTCGATGTCGGTCTGGAAACCCTGCGTGTTGTTGGCCGACTGCACGCCCGAGGCGGTAAAGCTGGGCTTGCCGATCAGTTTAAGTGCCGCACGGCCGCTGCCGGATCGATCGATAATGTCGCTGCGTGCGTTGCCATTGAAATGCCATTCGCCTGCAGGCTGCACGCGACCGACCCAGCCCAGGGCGACGTCGCCAACCAGGGCGTAGTTGTGCATCGGTCGCAGGGAGCCATTGCTGGCCTTGTAGAAGTCGGCCTCGCCGGCGCTGTCGCGGATGTTGCTGCGCGGCCCCGCACTACGACCAGCAAGGGAGGCGGGTTCGGCGGGATCGCCCCAACCCAGCGTGATCTTCGCCGCGGTGTCCGGCAAGGCGCTCTTCAGGGTTATCTGCAAGGTATCGGTGGCGATCACCTTCACTGCGGCGATGATGTTGTTGTCGCCCGGCGCGGCGGGCACGAGCTTATTGTTGGCGTCGCGCACATCCAGGCCATAGTTGCGCGTCGGCGCAACCCAACTGGTATCGATGGTCAGCACGCCGGCGGGCACGCTGAAGACCAGGTTGATCGTGCTGGCATCGACCCTGACCGCCGTCAGCATGTCCAGCGCCGGATTCTTCAATGCGACGCCCGCCGAGCGATCCTGGATCAGCTGATAGAGCGCTCGCGCGAAGTAGCGTCCTTGCCAGCGATGGCTTTCGTTGTTGAGATGGAGCATCGGCTGGTCGCGCTCCGACTCGTCGACGTAGTCGAACATGTACTGCGGATTGACCATGCGCAAGAAAGGGCTGGCCAGGCACGCGTCTCGCTGGGCCAGCGCAATGAACGGATTGCAGAAGGCCAGGCTGGTGGCGCCGTAGCTGTTGTGACTGCAAACCTGTGCTATCAGCCACAGCGGCCGCCAGCTCTGCTCGGGCAGGTAGACCTGGCAGAGCTTGAGCCAGTGCGCGCGCTCGAGCGCGATAAGCTTGGTCTTGTAGCTGGCGCGCGTCTCCGAAACGCCAGTGGAATCAGCCTCGCCCTGCTGCCACGTGGTGGCCAGCCAACCGATGTTCGTACCATCCTTCGACCCTTCGGCACGCATCAGCGCCAGCATTGAGGTGAGGCGAAGCTTGCTGTCGTCCCAACCCTGGTAGCCGCCAGGATTGTTGTCGTCAAGGAAGGTGGCAAAGTAACCGATCGGCCTGCCGCCCTCGGCGCTGGTGAAGGCGCTGTAGCGGCTGTACTGCGCCGAAGCTGGCACGCCACTCAACGTGGCGGTGTACTCCACGAGGCCATCGGCGCAGGCATTGGTGCCCACTTCGCCACCCGTGCCATGTCCGCCGTCGTATTCCACCAGCGGGATCAGGCTCGTCATCGCACTGGCATCGGTGCCGGGCCGCACGCCGCCGTTGAAGGTGACATTGGCATAGATCTGCTGCAATGTAAGTGCCGGGCGGCCACCCGTCCCTATGGCATTGGATTGACCGTGAAACATGATCAGCTCACGTCGCGAGCGAATGATCGTTTCATCCGCACTGATGACGACGTCACCCGTTGGAACGACCGTAGCCGCAGAGGCTGACCTTTCAAATAGCCAGGACAAACCGAATGTACCCGCCATGCCGGCCAGGCCCAGGCCACTGGCGGCGAAAGCGCTGTGTCGAAGGAACGCGCGTCGCGGGAGCTCCGGTCCCGCGGGATCGGCAGCTTCCGCATTGCTACGCCATGGACGAAGGTCCAGGCCGCCATCCTCCCGATGCAGGCGCAGGGAGACACGCTGAAATATCCAAGGCTTTTTCATTGGGACGCAACTCCCCTTCGCCCGCGGAATGCGGTCGGTTAATGAAGGTGTGGACTACGTGCAACTCATCGATCCGTGCGTCGATGAAACAGCGAACCCGGATGAGCCGCTCGTACGATGTAGCACGTGGATCAATCAAAGTATCTATCCGAACGCCTCAAAAACGGCATTCAGCGTGCTTTTGTGAGCTGGTAAGCAATCCAATATGAGGACCTCTTCGCAGTTCCCAGCGTCGGTGAGATCACGACAGCCACTGGGTGGCGACCGCGCTCGTCCGATCTCAGCCGGACGAGCGCTACCCATAGCCCTTACGGATCGAATTTCTTCTCAATCCCCAACAGAATCGACTGATTATCCCGGCTCGTGTTGTCCAGGTAGTTCTGGTACTCGAAGCGCAGCATCCAGCCATGCAGCGTCTGCAATGCCACGCCCGCACCCAGCATGGTGTGGTTGCGTGACTGGCTCTGCAGGGTAGCCTGGTAGATCGGCCCGTTCAGCAGATCCGCGTAACGCATCGCCGCCTGGCTGGAGCCTTGCAGGTCGTGCCCGAACTCCGCGCGTAGCTGCGGCGCCCAGGTGCCGTAGTCGCGCTTGGCCGTCCACTGTGCCAACACGCCCACCGTGGCCGTGGAGGTGTTCACGTTCTGGCCCTGGTATTTCAACGAATAGATCGCGTCGCCCGTTTCGGTGTAACCCTCGAGGTTGGCCCGGGCTATGTCCAGGCGCCCATACGGCGTGAGCATCATGTCGTCGGCCTGATGTTGGTAACCGACCGAGAACGATCCGAACCACTGCTTGCCGTCGCGGCTGCCGTGCACCGTGTTGCCGTTGTCGGTGACGTACCGGCGGGCGTCGAACGATAGCCATTGGTAACCGACCAGGGCATCGACATACACCGACGCGGCCGGGAGGTAGCTTCCGTACAGCGCCACGTTGTAGCTGTCCACCGTACTACGGCTGGTGTACTTGCCGATGTCGGACACGTCGTGGCCGTAGCCCACGCCCGCACCCAGCGCCAGCTTCTCCGTCACCTGCTTGTCCGCGCCCATGCTCAGGCCCGACGTGGTGAAGTCGATGCCGTCGTCGCTGCTGCCTGGCTGCATCTTGCCGAAGTTCACCGCGCCGCCGGTCCACACGGACAAGCCGCCCGGGGCGCCATTGCCTGAACTCGCACTCTTGCCGGCAGCGGTACTACCCGTTGTATCGTCCGAACCTATCCTTGTGGGCGAGCCAAACAAGCCGCTTCCCTGGTCGTCGCCGGCATATGGCCCGTTGATCCTGTGTTCGAACGTCGTGTCATTGGTGGACATGCCGTTGGTCGACATCCCGTTGGTGGACCTGCCGGTGGTGGGGCCGCCGTTGACGGTCATGCTGCTGGCGGAACTGAAGGTCACCCCGTTATTGAAGCCACCGACGCTTCCACTGTGCAAGGCTTCCAGTCGACGCTGGAAGTTGTTGATCTGGCCAAGCGCCATGCGACGCGTTGAATCAGCCTGCGCGTCGAGCACGCCAAGCACTTCGGCGTTCTTCGACGGATCGCTGCGTGCCGTCACGGTGATCGCGATGCTGCCCGGATCGGAGGTGGCGAAGGCATTGCTCAGCGTGTAGCTGACTTGCGCCACGCCGCCAAAGGTCGGCGCCGCGGTGAATGACAGCGTGTAGCCGCCATTGGCCGACGACTGCACGGTTGCCGAACCGGCATTGGTGGGGCTGATCGACATCAGCTTGGCCGCGGTGAACGGCCCACCACGCGCTGTCGTGGTCAGGTCCACCTGCACCGACAAACCTGCCATCACGCTGGCCGTCAGATTGGCCGCCACCGGACGAGCATCGACGGTAACGGTGACGTGCGCCGGCGCAGACGCGCCGAAGGCGTTGCTCAGCGTGAAGTCGAAGCCAACCGTGCCAGACGCATTCGGATCGGCGGTGTAGACGATATCGGTACCCTGCACCGTGGCCGTGCCTGTTGCCGGTGTGCCGACCAGGGTCACCGCAGTGAACGGACCGTTCGCGGCGCCCGCCGCAGCGTGGATGGTGACTGACTTGCCCGCCAGCACGGTCGCGCCCTGCGCCGTCGCCACCGGCACCGCGCCGGCGGCCACAGTGATGGCTACCGTGGCCGGCGCCGAGGTGCCGCCCGGACCAGTCGCGGCGTACTTCAGCGAATCGCTGCCGAAGTAATCGTGGGCGGGCGTGTAGATGATGTTCAGGCCGCTGACGGTGGCCGTGCCATGCGCAGGCTGCTGGGTGATCGTCAGGCTGGTGATCGGGCCGGTATCGGCCGGGATCACGCCCGGGATCGTTACCGGCGTATTCGCGCCCGTGCTGGAAGTCTGGTTGACGACGATCGGCGTGGGCTGCCCGACGGCGATGGTGTACGCCTGCGTGCCCTGGAAATTGAACTTATCGGTCGCCGTCACCGTGATATTGAACGGACCCGCCGCCGTCGGCGTACCGGAGATCACACCCGCCGGACTGAGCGTCAGGCCGGCCGGCAATGCACCTGCCGTCACCGCGTAGCTATACGGCGCCGAACCACCCGAAGCCGTTAGCGTGGTCGATGCATAGGCTACGGCGACCTTGCCCTGCGGCAAGGTTGCCGGTGCCAGCGCGATACCGGGTGCATTGACCGTCAGCTGGAAAGTTTGCTGCGCGGTCTGTGTCGCCGCGTCGGTCACCTTTACCGTAATCGGATAAGTACCCGCACTGGTGGGCGTACCCGAAATCGTGCCCGCCGATGTCATGGTCAAGCCTGCCGGAAGCGCGCCGGTTTCCACAAAGGTGTAGGGCGTGGCACCGCCGGTCGCGGTGAAGGTCGCCGAATAAGGCGTGCCACCGGTACCCACGGGCAGCGGGGTTGTGTTCAATGTCACTGCGCCACCCGGCACGACGACGGCAAATGTCTGCTGGACCTGCGGTGCGGCCAGCCATGCGGCATCGCCGGCCTGGTTTGCGTCGATCGTGCAATTGCCTGGCGACACCGTCGTCAAGGTACCTGTCGAGGTAACGGTACAGACGCTGAGCGTGATCGAGGTGTAGGACACCTGCAAGCCGGCGTTCGTCGTGGCGCCCAACTGCGTCGGGGCGCTAAAGTTTACGGGGGGCTGATTGAAGGTGATCGTCTGCACGCCCTTCGGCGTGACACTGGCGGAGGCCGCCGAGGGCGCACCCGTGCCCGCCGTATTGGTCGCTGTCACGGTGAACGTATAGGACGTACCGTTGGTCAGACCGCCGACCGTCATGGAACCTGGAGAGGTACTGGTGCCCGTGCTGCCGCCAGGACTGGAAATCGCCGTATAGGTGATCGCGCCCGTGTCGCCGCCGAGGCTGGCGGGCGCCGTAAAGTTCACCTGGACCTGCCTGTCGCCGGCCACGGCCGTACCGATGCCCGGCGCACCAGGCACCACGGCACTGACCTGGAACATTTGCTGCACGCGCGGCGCGGCAGTGAACTGGCCATTGCCGGCCTGGTCGGCATTGATGGTGCAGGTGCCGGCCGCGATGAAGGTCAATACGCCACCGCTGGTGATCGAGCACACGCCGGTCGTCGTCGAACTGAATGTCACCGACAGGCCCGAGGAGGCTGTCGCGGTCAGCGTCGGCGAGGTACCGAAGTTCTGCGTGCCCGGGTTGGCGAACGTGATCGTCTGCCCACCTTGCGGCGTCACGCTATTGGACGCCGTGGATGCCGGGCCCGGGCCGGCGATATTGGCCGCGACCACGGTGAAGGTGTAGGCCGTACCGTTAGTCAGGCCGGTCACGACGATCGGACTGCCCGTACCGGCACCAGTAATGTTGCCAGGACTGGAGGTCACGGTGTAGCCAGTGATCGGCGCACCACCCGTATCCGTCGGCGCGGAGAAACTCACCGAAGCCTGTGTATTGCCCGCGACCGCAGTGGCCCCGGTGGGTGAGCCAGGGACGATGGCGGCAACATGTACCGTGTAGCTCCTGCTGCCGGTGAACGACTGCGCGTCGGTCGCGATCGCGGAGAAAGTGAAATCGCCCGCCGTCGTCGGTATGCCCGACAGCGCGCCGGCGGCGCTCAGCGACAGGCCGGGCGGCAGGTTGGCCGGTGTAGTGGAGAAGGTGTACGGCGTGGTACCGCCGGACGCGGACAGATTCTGGCTATAGCCCGCACCCACCGTGGCATTGGGCAAGCTGGCCGGTGACAGCGCGATGGTCGGGCCAGCGATGATCAGCGTGTAAGCCCGCGATCCAGCAAATGGCCCTGTTCCGGTCGTGGAATCGGTCGCGGTCACTGTGATGGGGAATGAACCCGCCTGCGTCGTTGTTCCGCTCAGCACGCCGGCATTCGTCAGCGTAATACCCGTCGGCAGCGTGCCGGTCGTCACCGCATAGGTGTATGGCGACGTCCCCCCCGACGCCGTGACCGTTTGACTATACGCCGCGTTGACCGTGCCGCCCGGCAGCGTTGTCGGTGTAAGCGTCATAGTCGGCGCCGCGATCGTCAGCGACAGGTTCGCCGTCGTTTTGGAGAACGGAGCCGCGGGACCGGTCGAACTGTCGGCGGATTTCACCTGGAAGGTAAAAGTACCGGCGGCCGAGGGTGTACCGCTCAGCGTGCCGTTGACCGCCAAGGTCAGTCCGGTAGGCAGGGCGCCCGACGCGATGGTGTAGGAATAAGGCGCAGCGCCACCGCTGGCACCCGCCATCGACTGGCTATAAGGCACGCCGGCCGTGCCACCGGATGGATTGGTGGGCGCGTACGCGATGGTTGGCGGGGTCACCGTGATGGTCACGGTGGCGGGCGACGAGGTGCCCGCACCATTGGTTGCGGTATAGGTGAAACTGTCCGGTCCGGCATAGCCGGTCGTTGGCGTATAGGTAATCGAGGTGCC
>NZ_DATHFX010000041.1:0-3561 GCF_035317885.1 Pinirhizobacter sp. | reverse complement strand
CCCGAGGATGGGGCCCAAGGTCGTGTCGATCTCGTTCCAGATGGAAACGATGGATTCGACGACATCGGCAACGCCGGGTTCGTCGCCCGCCCGCCGTCCGAGCGCCTCAACTATCCGATCGCTCTCTAGACCAGCCACAGGAATGACCTGCCCAATTTTTGGGACGTAGACTCCCACCATACGCCCTCTTGGGCTGCTGTGACGATTTGGCGGTATTCAGTGACTTCGAGCGCTACTGGGGCGAAGGGGGTGGCCTACCAAGGCACCACGCCCTATCTGGAATCAGTCAGGCATCGGCCTCGTCGGCGGCGCTTTCGGGCAAGGCGATGCAGGCGAAGAACGGCACGCTGGCGGTGCGCCAGCTTTCGGCGGCCTCGTCGAGGATGTCAAGAAAGATATCGAACTCCGTCTCGTCGGCTTCGCGTAGCGTTTCGGCATGCATGATCAGCAGCAGATAGCCCTTGGCATTTAGCCACGACAGGTCGCGCAGGCTGTCGGAGAGTGCATCCCAGTTGCCGCCAAAGCCGGCCGGAAAGTGAAGCGCATCGTCCAGGTGGCGAAGCAGCGATGCCTTGTCGGTGCAATGGTGCAGGTCGACTGGCAGCGTGCGCAGCGAGGTGGATTGAGCCGCGCGGTTCAGCGCGGCGATATCGTCCTGGGTGACGAAGAAGACGCCGTTGCTGGCGGCGTCGTTCAGGTCGATGCCGAGCAGGGGATTCATGGATGCACCCGGAAGCAGCGGAAGCTGCCGTAGTGATCGTCGGTGTAGTAGTAGATCGCGGGCGGCGTACCACCGGTGATGATGCGCCGTGCTCCGCGATTGTCCGCGCCCGGCGTTTCGACGGTGTACTCGTGATAGTAGCCGCGCGCCTGGGGCGGCAGCAGGCCTTCGCGATTGCCGAACACCGTGCCGTCCTGGCGATGGGGGAACGGCCCGCCGCTTTCGATCAGCTTGATGGTCTGGAGGGCTTCCTGCGACAGGAAGCCTGGCGACACCGGGCAGCCGCCCTGGGCCTGGTCGCTTGCCGGCGGCGCGGTCTCCACCCGGGCCTGACTGACCGCCGGCGGCGCGGTCTCCACCCGGCCGTGCGGCGTGGGCTTGAAGTAGAGCCAGCCGATCAGGGCGATCAGCACCAGCAACGGAAGAAGCCGATTGGCGCGCATGGCGGTTCCTTAGACGTTCACCGATGAGCCTTGTCGACACGCGCTTGCAGTGCCATCGCGGCGGCTGGGTTGCGATGCTTGGCGGCGCTGATGAAGAAGATGAAGACTTCGCGCGCGCCGTCATCGGGCAACGCCGATGCCACGTGCGGAAGCTCGGGATTGTCCTTGCCGTGCGCCCAGCGTTGCGCGCGTGCCGACCAGGCATCGAGATCTTTCGCGCCGTAGCCGGTGGCGATGCCATCTTCGCTGCGCATCAAACGGGCGTAGGTGAAATTGCCGGTGACGTCGGCTAGCGATGGATATTGCGGCGAGTCGGTGAAAACCGTTGGAATACGGTGTGAGCGCGCCAGCGCCACGTATTCGGCGCTGAGGAAACTCGGATGCCGCACTTCCAGTACGTGTCGCAGTGGACGCCCAGCCAGCTTCGACGGCAGCAGCCGCAGGAACGCATCGAGGTCATCCGCGTCGAAGCGACTCGTTGGTGGCAATTGCCACAGGATCGGCCCCAGGCGATCGCCGATTTGATCCAGTCCGCCTTCGATAAATCCGGTTATGCCCTTGGCAGTATCCGCCAGAACTTTGGCTCCGATGATATAGCGCGGCGCCTTGAGCGAGAACACGAAACCCTCTGGCGTCTCGGCCGCCCAGCGCGCATACGTGGCCGGTTTCTGTGCACCGTAGAAGGTGCCATTGATCTCGATCACGCGCAGTTGGCGGCTGGCGTATTCCAGCTCGCGCTTCTGTACCAGGTCATCCGGATAGAAATTCTTGCGCCAGGGAGCGTACGTCCAGCCACCGATGCCAATGCGAACGGCGTGCTGCGCTGCGGGAGCGGCGAACAGGTCTTTGCTGGCGGCTTTGGTGGGCATGGCTGCGGATCGAAGCGGCGGCGCTCCATGATGCCACGGCCGGGAAGACAGCCATTCGGCCAATGGCGTAAGCCGTCCGGCGTAGAGGTATCCGGAGAATTCATTGCGGTAGAGTGAGGCTGTGAGAAGGATGGGTGCCGCTACCCGCCGCCGCCCGTGCACCGACACCAGACCCGCGGGGGGCTCTTGGGGGGTGCCATGACAACAGAACATGTAATTCCGATCTGGCAAGGCAACCCGAGCCGTATTCCCTGGGTGAGGCGGTGGCAGGAATCACGCTACGAAAGCCGCTTCCTGGCCCACACTGTGCCGACTCACCACATCTATCGCGGCGTCTATGAATCGTTCGCCGAGGCCCAGGCGAGCATCCCGGCGGGACGGACGGCGGGGTATGACAACACCGGCGCCGCGGATCTTTATCGTGATCGCACGCGCCGTGTCTTCCTCAACGATTACCCGATGATCTACTGGCTCGGCCGTTTCTTCGGCCAGGGAGGTCGCACCGTTTTCGATATTGGTGGACACATCGGCATTGCGTACTACGCCTATCAGCGATACGGGGAGTATCCCGAAGGTTTACGTTGGACCGTACTGGACGTGCCCGCAGTGAATGCGGCCGGTGAGGCCTGGGCCGATGCGCACGATCCAGCGCGGCGCCTTGGCTTTGCGTCAACCCTCGCGGCCGCTTCAGGTAGCCACATCCTGTTTGCAGCGGGATCGCTGCAATATCTTGAATACACACTGTCCGAAGCCATTTCGGCCATGCCCGTGAGGCCTCGTTTCCTTCTGCTGAACTCCGTGCCTATCCACACCCGCCAGTCGTACTTCACCGTGCAGAATTTGGGGGTGACGTGTTGCCCATACCGGGTGATGGCGGAGCGAAAGTTCATGGACGAGCTGGCATCGCTTGGCTATAAGCTAAGGGATCGATGGGAGAATACACAAAGGCACTGTACCGTCCCATTTTATCCAGACCTATCCCTGGATCGTTACTTTGGGTTTGCCTTTGAACTGGATCCCTCGCGCTAGCAAGTGGCCATTAAGTCAAACCCGCGGGCAACGCATTCTTGGGAAATGAACCATTAACATGGTGGGCATGGGATGGATGCGGGACAGGGGCGGACCATGAAGATGCTTGTTGCTCTGATGCTGGGCCTGGTCACGATGGCGGGGCAACCGGCGCAATCGCAAGAGACGGACGTCGACCTTGCCGTGCGGGGGGACAAGCTGCACTTTCATGTCTACAAGGGAGAGGGGCCTCCGATTCTCTTTGAGGCCGGCGGCGGGGATGACGCGACGGTGTGGGCTGGTATCGCCAAGCCGCTGCACGACATCACCGGCGCGACACTCATCACTTATGACCGTGCGGGGTTCGGACGGAGCGAGCTTGACGGACGCAAGCAGGCTGTGGACGCTCATGGCATCGCGTACAGCGTTGCGTAGAGCGCACCATACGAATGGGCTACGAGCATGATTTTCCCGTCGTAACCCAGCTTGTGGAGCGCTTCGTCCAGCTCCCCAACGCCGT
>NZ_DATHFX010000040.1:0-3470 GCF_035317885.1 Pinirhizobacter sp. | reverse complement strand
CTCTACGACCGCATGCATTCGCGCCTGATCTCGGACTACGGCGGCGTGGCCAACAAGATGCCGGTATTCGCCGCCTTTTTCATGCTGTTCGCGATGGCCAACTCCGGCCTGCCGGGCACCAGCGGATTCGTCGGCGAGTTCATGGTGATCCTGGCCTCGTTCCAGGCAAGCCCGTGGATCGCGCTGTTCGCCGCGTTCACGCTGATCATCGGCGCCGCCTACACGCTGTGGATGGTCAAGCGCGTGCTGTGGGGTGAAGTCACCAACCACCACGTGGCCGAGATGAAAGACATCAACGCCCGCGAGACCTTCGTCCTGGCAGCCTTCGCTGCCGCTGTCCTGCTGTTCGGCATCTGGCCCCAGCCGCTCGTCCACCTGATGGATGCGTCGGTCGGCCAGCTGGTCCAGAAACTGGCGTACTCCAAGGTTTGATGGAACATCCCATGCCGACTTTCAATGATTTCCTGATCCTGCTTCCCGAGGCTTACCTCACGGTGGCGGCCTGCGTGATCCTGCTGATGGACGCCTTCCTCAAGGGTGGCCAGCGCGTCGCCATCCACTGGCTGTCGATCATCGTGCTGCTGGTGGGTGCGTGGCTGGTGATCGACGGCCAGCCCGCCGTGGCGGTGTCGGGCTTCAGCGACATGTTCATCCGCGACCCGGTGGCCGAGATCCTGAAGGTGTTCTCGCTGCTCACCACGGCGCTGATGTTCATCTACTCGCGCGGCTACCTGCGCGACAGGAACATCAACGAGGGCGAGTACTACGCGCTTACCCTGTTCGCGGTGATCGGCATCATGGTGCTGGTATCGGCCGGGAGCCTGGTCACGGTGTACCTGGGCCTGGAACTGCTTACCCTGAGCTCGTACGCCCTGGTGGCGCTCAACCGCGATTCGCAGCTGTCGTCGGAAGCTGCCATCAAGTATTTCGTGCTGGGCGCGCTGGCCTCGGGCATGCTGCTGTACGGCATGTCGATGATCTACGGCGCCACGCATTCGCTGGACCTTGCCACCATCCTGCACGTGCAGAACGTGGAGTGGCGCAACCTGATGCTGTTCGGCGTGGTCTTCGCCATCGTCGGCATCGGTTTCAAGCTTGGCGCGGCACCGTTCCACATGTGGATTCCCGATGTGTACCAGGGCGCGCCGACGGCCGTCACCATCTTCATCGGTACCGCCCAGAAGATCGCCGCCTTCGGCATGGCCTACCGGCTGCTGGACTCTGGCCTGGGCGCCTACGCCCACGAGTGGCGGATGATGCTGGCAGTGCTGGCGGTGCTGTCACTGGCCATCGGCAACCTGCTGGCCATCGTGCAGACCAATCTGAAGCGCCTGTTGGCCTATTCAACCATCTCGCATATGGGCTTCCTGCTGCTGGGCCTGGTCCAGGCGAACCCCGCGGGGTATTCGGCGGCCATGTTCTATGCCGTCAGCTACGCGCTCACCTCGGCCGCAGCCTTCGGCATCATCCTGGTCATGTCCCGCGCCGGTTTCGAGTGCGAGGAAATCGACGACTTCAAGGGCCTGAACCAGCGTTCGCCCTGGTTCGCCTTCCTGATGATGCTGGTGATGTTCTCGCTGGCCGGCGTGCCGCCGATGTTCGGTTTCTTCGCCAAGCTGCTGGTACTCCAGTCCGCCATCGACGCCGGCTTCCTCTGGCTGGCGGTAGTCGGCGCCGTATTCGCCATCATCGGCCTCTACTACTACCTGCGCGTGGTCAAAGTGATGTACTTCGACGCCCCCGTGGAAGGCACCGACGTCCGCGCCCAACCCGACATGCCGCTGCGCTTCGTCCTGTCACTCAACGCCCTCGCACTCCTGGCCCTCGGCATCGCCTGGGGACCGCTGTTTGCGTGGTGTCAGCGCGCGTTTGGGATTACGGCCTGAGTGGACGCCTGAAGAGCCGGAGGGGGCGGGGGAGCCGGCGGGCTCTCCCCTGGTCACTAAGTCCTCGTCCGGCTTCGCCGTCCTGCGGAAGCGTTCTCAGGGAGAGCCCGCCGGCTCCCCCGCCCCCTCCGGCTCTTCAGGCTACCTGCCGGCACAATCCCACTTAGACAGGGTGGGCCGCGCGGGCTTCGACGTCGCCCCTTCCGCTGTGAAAATGCCGGCCGGAAAACGGCGTCCATCGATCACAGTTACTGCAAGCACATCGATGCAGGCGAACGGGGTCAGAGTAATAACTCTGACCCCAACCCAGCACAATGCTTTGCTCTCCTGGCGTGCCACCGTTACGTCCGAGGGAGTCGGTGGGTGTCGCTTTCGTCACTAAGTCCTCGGTCGGCTTCGCCTTCCTGCGGAAGCGTGACGAAAGCGACACCCACCGACTCCCCCACCGCAACGTCGACGCGCATACACAGTGTTGCAACATTCGGGCCATGTCCGTATACTTCGCGGACTCTGATGCGGGGTGGAGCAGTCTGGCAGCTCGTCGGGCTCATAACCCGAAGGTCGCAGGTTCGAATCCTGCCCCCGCTACCAGGATCTTTCTTATCGAGAAAGCCTCCTTGTGAGGCTTTTTTGTTGGGCGCACGGATGCGTCTCCCGATCTTGCTATCATGGGGATTGGGAAGAGTCGGATACATCGGCGTAGTAAGGGAATGGGCCGCTGGAGCCCATTTTTTGTTTCTGAAGACCGGAAAACCCAGGGTAAACAGTAGGAATCGTGGATACACAGGCACTTGCCCAACGTTTTAGCAGCATCCTCGCCGATCAGGGCGTGGAGTGCATCGGCGTGGAATTCCTGCCCTCGCATGGGCAGAGCACGTTGCGCGTCTATCTGGATGTCGAGGGTCGCGAGGTTACCGTCGAAGACTGCGAAGCGGCCAGCCGCGAGTTGTCGGCCACGCTCGACGTTGAAGACCCGATTCCCGGACACTATGTATTGGAGGTTTCCTCCCCCGGGATCGACCGTCCGCTCTTCACCGCCGCGCAGTTCGGCAAGGTGGCGGGGCAGGAGGTCAAGGTATTGCTGAAGTCGCCGCTGGAGGGCCGTCGCCGGCTTCGCGGCAAGGTCGCGTCGGTCGAAGGCGAGCGCATCGCGCTGGACACCGACACCGGCCGCATCGAATTTGCGCACGACGCTATTGAAAGCGCTCGCGTGGTTCCCGATTGGGCAGCGCTCGGCTACGTGCCGCAGCCCAAGAAGGGCGGAAAGAACAGTCAATAACGAGATTGGGGTGCATTGATGGCACTCCTGGAGCAGCGGCAATGAGCAAAGAACTCCTGCTGGTCGTGGACGCGGTCGCCAACGAAAAGGGCGTGCCCCGCGATGTCATCTTCGACGCGATGGAAGCAGCCCTGGCCTCGGCGGCCAAGAAGCGCTATCCCGACGAGGATGCGGACGTCCGCGTGTCGATCGACCGCAATACCGGTGAATACGAGACCTTCCGCCGCTGGGAAGTCATCGCCGACGACGGCGAGATGGAGTCCCCATTTAATCAGGTGCGCCTGATGGACGCAATCGACGAACAG
>NZ_DATHFX010000039.1:0-4644 GCF_035317885.1 Pinirhizobacter sp. | reverse complement strand
CGCACCGCCGGAGCCCGCACCACCGGTGTTCGAGCCACCGGCACCACCGGCTCCGCCCGCACCGCCGCTGGCCAGCGAGTCGCCGGACGTACCGCCGGTGCTTGTCGCCGAACCGCTGGTGCCCGTGCCGTCGCCGGACGTGCCGCCGGTGGCCGACCAGGTACCCGTGCCGCCCGTGGGCGAACCGGAGTTATCGCCGGCACCACGTTCGCGCGTCCTGATGTGTGTTGCGTTCGAGCCATTGCTCTCGCTGCCACCAGCAAGGCTGGCACCGCCCGCATCGCCACTGTCCGCACCCGAGCCACCGGCATGACTACCGTTGGCACGTGCCCGACCGCCGTTGCCGCCGTCACCACCGCTTGCGCCGGCCGCTATGCCGCCCAGTCCCGCGCCGCCATCACCAGCTTTGCCGCCATTGGCATTGCCCCAGTTGCTGGCAACGTTGCCGATGTCATGGATGCGGATGTCGGTGACTTCGCCACTCAAGCTGCTGGTGGCGATGGCGTTGGACGTGTTGAATGCGTCCGAAGCATTTGAGGTGGCGGTACCACCGTTATTGGCCGAGGCTGCGCCGAGGCCGCTGGCCGATGCGTGGCCGTCGTTGTTGCGGTTATCGCCCGTCGACGAATTGGAGTCGTCGCGGAAATGCGTGCTGGAGTTGTTGTTGCGGTTGCTCGAGCTGTCGTTGGCTGAGTCCTGTATCGCCAACGAATGGCGCTGGGCACTGGCGCCGGCACCGCCGGTCAGTGTGTCGTCGGCCAGGGCCGGCAGGGTGAAACCGATGCCAACGACGATTGCCGTGGCGAGGAGAGTCTTGCGCATGATGAAACCTCCGGAGAATGTAGCGGATGCGAACCCCCTGTTCTCGACGGTCACCGAATGCAAGGCAACCGCTGACGGAAGCAAAAGGAGCAACAACCGTGCCCGGGTTCGGAGAGCGCCCGGATAATTCAAAAAATGCGTTGGTAGTCAATGATATGCGTGATAACGCAACGCGGCCTGGGAGCGGTCGATATCACGTTCGGATCATCGAACCGACACACCGCTGTTACAGGTCGTGAGAATGCGGCTCAAGCATCCACGAGAATTTCACGCACTTGGATTCCATCGTTACGCCAGGCGCGGCACTTTGCGTGAAAGCGTCGGCGGAGGGTGTATCAGATGCGTTACAGCACCAGGCCGTCGCGGCCGAGTACGCGTTGCGCGCACCAGTCCACCAGTAGCAGGCTCCACGCCTGCGGCAACATGTTGAGCGCGCTGAACAAGGCCGCATCGTCGGCCGACTCGCCTGGCAGCAGTCCCAGCACCGGCACGTGGTGCGCGGTGACGTAGCCATAAAGCATGGCCTGCTGATGCACGGAGAAACTGAAGCCACCTGTCAGCCGCCCGGCCACACCTTGCCTGGCAAACAGGGTGGGCGCGACACCGGCAGGTAGCTTCAGTGCCTTTTCCAGCAGGCGCAGTGGTTCGGGGCCGGCGACGACCACGCCCCGTTGCAGCCGCCGCGGATGCGGCGTGGACCATCCACCGTTCACCGCGTTCACGCCCGCCGCGACACGCACAGCAGCCAGGTGCCGCCGGATCTCGGGCAACCGGGTGGCGGGAAGCAGTTCGAACTGAGCCCACTCGTGCTCATGCATCAGCACGTCGTTGTCGGAGGGTGGGTGCGAGACAGGTTCAAGCGGGAGTTCGTCCGCGGCAATGGTCGGCACGCGGAAAGCTGCATTGGCGTCGCTGCCGCCGATGCCACGTCGGGCGACGAAGGATGCCAGGAATCGTTTCATCGCCAAGCGGTTACCCCCTGCCGGCGTTTGCGCGGCTGGGCAAATGCTAGCCCAATCGACGGGGTCTCGTCGTGACGCCCCTCTATGTGATGGTGGTAACCTTACAGGCCATGAAAACGATGCCGCTGGCTGCTGCGATGGCGTTGGCCCTGGCTGTCCTGCCGGTAGGGATCGGCAATGCCCAGAGTGTTGGGGGTCAGAGTCATTACTCTGACCCCGGGCATCCGGAGGCCGCCACAGTATCCCGGCTCATTGACGACACCACGAAAGATTCGAAGGCCCAGGCGCATGCCGTCGAGGCCCTGGTCGGCATGGGCAAGGCCGCCGTGCCGGCCCTCGTGCCGCACCTGGGCGACGGCCGGCCGCTGGCCGAGCGATCGATCATCCTGCCCAATCGCCCCGGACACATCCACGACCGCCAGTTCCAGCCCTGGACGGTGCACGACGCGGTGGTCGTGCTGCTGCGTGAAATCGCTCCCCAGGGACCTGCCATCGGCAGCCATAACCTGCACACGGTGGATCCGGGCCAGCGCGTCCAGGTCAAGCGCAAGTGGGTGAACTGGTGCGTCGGGCAGTTCCCGGCACAGGCCGACGACTGCCGCTCGTAACCTTTGCGCCTGAATCAAATATCCCCACCTAAACCGGAGTTTTTCCATGCCCATCGCCCGCATCGAACTTGCCCGTGGCAAGTCCCCCGAGCACGTCAAGGCCATCGGCCAGGCCGTCTACGACGCCATGCTCGCCATCGGCGTACCGCAAAACGACCGCTTCCAGGTGATCACCGAACATGATCCAGACCGCCTGGTGTTCGATCGTACCTACCTGGGCATCGAGCGCACGGACGACTTCATCCTGGTGCAGATCACCATGAACGAAGGACGCACGCTGGAACTGAAGAAAAAGCTCTACCAGGGCATCGCCGACGGCATCCACGCGGCCACCGGCGTGCGCAAGCAGGATGTCATGATCAACCTGGTGGAAGTGAAGAAGGAAAACTGGTCGTTCGGCAACGGCGAAGCACAGTACGCCTGATGGAGGTGGCGCTTGTCACCTTTTCCGCCCGGCAGCCACTTATGTCTTGCCATGACCATGATCCTGCCATCCCTCCCTCCCGCCACCGACGACGCCGATCTGGTTGCCCAGAGCGTCGCCGGTAGCCACGCGGCCTTTGCCCGCATCGTCTCCCGGTACCAGTCGCTGGTGTGCTCCATCGGCTACAGCGCCACCGGGAATATCAGCCAGAGTGAAGACCTCGCGCAGGAAACCTTCCTGGCGGCGTGGCGGAGCCTGCGCGAATTGCGTGAACCTGAACGCCTTCGCGCGTGGCTGTGCGGCATCGCGCGGAACATCGCGCATGGCAGCCTGCGGCGGGCCGGCCGTGAACCGGCGCACGCAGCCTCGGACCTGGATGACGCAGCCCAGGCCATCGACACCGGTCCCTTGCCGGTGGACAGCGCGATCAGCGATGAAGAACAAACCCTGCTCTGGCGCGCCATCGGCGAGATCCCGCCGATCTACCGCGAGCCCCTGGTGCTGTATTACCGGGAACATCAATCCGTCGAAGCGGTGGCTGATGCGCTGGACATCAGCCTTGATGCCGCCAGGCAGCGGCTGTCCCGCGGCCGCAAGTTGTTGCGTGAACACATTGCCGGCTTCGTTGAAGGTGCACTGGCCCGTAGCGTGCCAAGGGCTGACTTCACCCGCGCGGTGATCGCCGCGCTGCCGATCGGTCCGGCGGCCGTGGCGACCGCGACATCCACCGCCACGGCAAAGGTTGGCGCCATAGCCAAGTCCATCAGCCTGGCGTCGGTATTGCAGTGGTTCGCGGGGCCGGCCATCGGCGCCGTGGGCGCTTACTTTGGCGTGAGGACAAGCCTGGATGCGGCCGTGACGCCCCGCGAGCGGTCCAGGGTGTGGAACCAATTGCGCGTGGTCGCTGCCGGGCTGCTGGTGTTCATCCCGTTGCTGCTGGCTTTCACGTTTGCCGGCGGCTTCTGGCTGCAGCACCCGGTGCTGTTCGCGCTGGCTGGCATGGGGCTGCCGTTGCTGTTCGCCCTCTGGCTATGCCTGGTCGTGTTGCGCTTTTCCCGGGAATTGCGCGTGCTTCGTGCCGCCGAACAACGTGCGCATCCACAGAGCTTCCTGCCCAAAGCCGGCAAGCCCGCCGCCTTCGGTGAATATCGTAGCGCCTGGACGTTGCTCGGGCTGCCGCTGGTACACATCCAGTTTGGTACGCCGCCCGTCGATGGCGGTTGGGCGCGCGGCTGGATCGCGGCAGGCGACCGCGCCTTCGGCGTGCTGTTCGCTTTTGGTGCGGTCTCGGTAGGCGGCATCAGCGTGGGCGCTGTGTCGGTGGGATTGGTGTCGGTGGGCTCGGTGGCCGTGGGCGCGGTCGCGGCCGGCACGCTCGGCGTCGGCGTGCTTGGATTTGGCGCGATGGCCATCGGCAAGTTCGCCATGGGCGCTTACGCCGTGGGTTGGACCGCCGCTGCCGGGGCCATCGCCGTGGCCAACGAGTATGCCTGGGGCGAACACGCGGTCGCCTGGCATGCCAATGATCTGCAGGCAGGCGCTTTCATGCTTCGACATCACGCGCAGGAGGTCTTCAACGGCTTGCTTGCGTTGACGGCAGTGCTCGTTGTGCTGCCTTCGCTGGCCTATGCCGCCTTGCTGCGGCGACGCCGGCGCACTTCAAAACCACCCACGGGGAACTGACATGTCCGTTACTGGCAACACCGCGCCGCGTTTCACGGCGCTCGGGTACCTGCGCGCCTTCGTGACGCTTTTGGTGGTGGCCCATCATGCGGTATTGGCCTACCACCCCTACGCGCCGGCGCCCACGGCGATGGATGCCCCGGGT
>NZ_DATHFX010000038.1:0-4156 GCF_035317885.1 Pinirhizobacter sp. | reverse complement strand
CGCGGCCAACATCTCGCTGTTCTACGAAAAGAACGGCCTGCTGCTGCGCGTAACCAACAACTGGACCGGCCGCACCATGCAGGGCCTTTCGTCGGGCCTGCCGATCTACACGGAGCCGTACCACCAGCTCGACCTGAACGGTGATTACGAGTTCAACAAGCACCTGATGCTCGCCGCCTCGATCATCAACCTGAACAAGGCCACGCCGCGCTCGTACCTGGGTGGCGATACCACGGCGCGCCTGTACCAGTACGAGTACGCCGGCCGGCAGTACTACCTCGGCCTGACCTACAAGTTCGGCAACGGCGGTTGAGGAAAAACCAGCGGGGCCGGGCAGTAGCCCGGCCCCGCGACTTTTGTGGGTTGAAGTAAAAAGGGAAACAACCATGAATGAACCACGGGCGGGCCTGCGCCGCCGCACCACAGCCATCGCCTTGTCGATCGCCTTACTCGGATGCAGCGGCCTGGCCCTGACCCGGGACAACAAAGTGGCGGGGTCGAAGGCGTCGGCCGTGGACCTGGCCAACCCGCTGGTCGGCACCGCGCCGCTGGATCGCCAGGAATGGATCGGCAACTCGCCCCCACCGGGCGAGTTGTTGTATTCGGGCATGACCTCGCCGGGTGCCAGCCTGCCGCAGAGCTCCACCGAGGCGGCGCCGGTGAACGTGAATGCCGACCTTAGCTATCCCGCCGGCGTGGACACCTCGTATTTTTACGGGCAGCCCACCATGTTCGGCTTCACCGGCGGCGGTGCCACCTACGGCGCGCGTGCCGCTCCGATGATCTCGCCCGTGGTGGGCGACTGGACGGTGCCACCAGACTACAAGGCGTCGTACTACGACAAGGCCACCGAGAAGGCTTCGCCGGGCTACTACGCGGTGGACCTGGCCACGTTCCATACCCGTGTCGAACTGACGGCGACACGGTGGAGCAGCATGTTGCGCTTCACCTTCCCGGCCAGCCACCGCTCGAACGTGGTGGTCAACCTGCGTCGCCTCGGTGGCGACGTGGAAGTGGTTGGCGACCACACCATTCGCGGCGTCGCCGCCGCTGGCCCCCGGCCAGAGCGCGACTCCGACGGTCGTTATTTCATCGCCGAATTCTCCCGGCCGTTCGCCCAATTCGGCAGTTTCCACGCCAACCCGGGCGAGGCCGGCCACAGCCACGGCTTGCTGGGTACCTCCGACGTGCAGGCTGATCGGCGCACCGTATCGGGCAGCTACGCGGGCGCGTACGTCACCTTCGACACCAAGGCCGGTGATCAGGTGCTGGTGAGGGTCGCCCACGGCCGCAGTGCCGCCGAGGCCGAAGAGCGACTGAAGGCCGACGGCACGGACGCTAATTTCGACCGTGCACGCGAGCAGGCGCGCGCGGAATGGGCGCAACTGTTCGACCGCGTGGAGGTTACCGGCGGCACGCCCAAGCAGCGCATGCTGTTCTACTCCACGCTGTACCACACCTTCGCAAGCCCACGCTTGCTGGCGCACAAAGGCCAGCATTTCACCGACGCCCACGGCCAGGACCAGGTCGCCAGCTATGATCGCTATGGACCGGTGCCGTTCTGGGATACCGGCCGTAATCAGATCACCTTGCTGATGCTGCTGGCGCCGAAGGTGGTGCAGGACATCATGCAGTCCGAACTGGACGCCGCGCGCGAACGCGGGTACATGAATACATCCTTCCACGGCGACCATGCGGTGTTCCTCTACGATGGCGCCTGGCAACGCGGCATCGAGTTCGACTATGCCGCGGCCTACGAATACCTGCGCAAGAACGCGACCGATCCCAAGGGTCCGCGAGGCTACCTGGCCGAGTACATGAAGAATGGCTGGATATCGGACATCGTTCCGCCGGGAAATCCCAGCCCACCGTATGCGGCAGGCAAGGCGGGCGTGGCCACCACGCTCGAATATGCCTGGGACGATCATGCCCTGGCCGACGTCGCCCGCCGCCTGGGAAAGACCGACGATGCCCAGATGTTCGAGAAGCGGGCCGCGAACTACCGCAGCGCGTTCGATCCGTCGGTAGGCTTCTTCCGCGGACGCACCGAAGACGGCAAGTGGATTTCGCCCTTCGATCCAGGCGAGCCGTACTACAACTTCATGATGAAGGAAGGCTCCGGCTGGTCCACGCTGTGGCTGGTGCCGCATGACGTGCAGGGCTTGATCGACCTGCTCGGCGGCCGCGCCGCCTTCAATGCCAAGCTCGATGCCTTCTTCTCCACGCCCTATACGGCCAAGGGCATCTGCCGCGACTGCACCGGCCTGATCGGCCAGTACGTGCAGGGTAATCAGCCCGACCAGCAGGCGGCGTACCTGTACGCATGGGGCGGTGAGCCCTGGAAGACGCAGGCGCTGACACGCCGCATTCTCGCCGACCTGTACGGCAGCGACGCCAGCGGTTATGCCTATCCCGGCATGGACGACCAGGGCTCCACGTCTTCGTGGTATGTGCTCAGCGCGATGGGCTTCTACCCGGTCGACCCTGCCACCCCGGATTACATCATCGGCAGCCCGATCTTCGACAAGGTTCGCCTGCGCATGGGCAACGACAAGGTGTTCGAGATCGTTGCGCGCAACAACTCCGCGAAGAACATGTACATCCAGTCCGCCACGCTCAACGGCAAGCCGTGGACCAAGCCGTGGTTCAGCCATGCCGACATCGCCCAGGGAGGGACCCTGGTGCTCACGATGGGGCCGAGCCCCAACAAGACCTGGGGTGCCGATCCGCACGATGCGCCGCCATCGATGTCGGCGGCCAAGCAGTGAGGCTTTGGCGACCGCGCTAGCGACGGCTGCAGATTGAGCAAGCTGCGAAAGTAAGCGTCGGCGCACTTTGCGACGCTTACTATCGACTGTCAGTGGCACGCCGCCACCCTCATCGCGAGGGTGGCGCACCGCCCGGAGTATCGATGTCAGTCATGGAAGAAAGCGAAATCTACGCCGTGGTCGGCGAGGTCATGGTGCTGTCCGCGCGCATTGAAGGAAGCCTGGAATCGCTGACGCAAGGGCTGTTCGACCGGCGCGACACCCGGCTGGTGGAGTTCCGCCGCTGGCTTGGTCGCCTGAAACGCATCCGCGAACGGCGCAACGACCTGGTGCACGAAGTGCTGAAGGTGGCTCAATCGCGCGAGAAACTGGGGCGATGGACCTCGGAGATCGCGCGCATGCGCGAAGAGTGCGTCGTTGCTCCGCAGTGGGTGCAAATTCTTCGTGAGAGTGTGGCCTCCACGCGGTGCGGGATACTATCCCGACCGCGTGGCCTCCACCGGGGAGACGCGCGAGGCACGTAGCGCCGGCACCAGGGTGGCGGCCTGGCCCAACAGCATGACCGTCATGGCGCCATACAGCAGGTAAAGCATTGAGAGTTGGTGCATCTCGAATCGAGCCACCAGCCATTGGCTCAGCAACAAGGCAAGCACGGCTCCGACCGCCAGGCCACCGGTGCTGATCAGGAAGTTCTCGGTCAGGAAATACGACACGATGTCATTGCGGGTGGCGCCAAGCGCGCGGCGCACGCCGATCTGCTTGCGCCGCTGGGCGACCCAGAAACTCGTCAGCCCCACGATGCCGGCGGCGGTGATGACGAGCAGGATCGCGCTCATCGCCGTCATCATGATCGCCAGGCCGCGGTCGCCCTTGTAGCCCTGCGTACGCACTTCCGAGAACGCGCGAACGCCGGCGTCCTCGCCTCTGCCCGAGGGAATGATCCGCTGCGGGTTGCTCTTGAACAGCGCCGCAGGCGCTGCCTTGGCCAGCGCGTCGAGCTGGCCATCCTTGCTGCGGACCAGGTAGGCATTTGCCTTGTCCATCAGCACGGTGGGCTCGAGCATCACATAGTCGTAGGTCGAATCGGCCCAGCTTCCGGCAGAGACGCCTGCAAGGTAGCGCACGATGCCGATCACGGTGCTTGGCGTGGGCGAATCGCCGACGTAGACCTGTTTGCCAAGGGCGGCCCCGTCGGGATACAGCCTGGTGGCAAGGGACTGGGTGAGAATGACGACGGCGGGGGAGCTGATGGTGTGGGAGTCGGTCATCGTCACCTCGTCCGCGCGAAAATTCCTCCCGGCAACAAGCGTGGCCCCAAGAGCCGGCAGAACCTGGTCGTCGGCGAACATGCGCGAACCCACCAGGGATTCGCTGGTGTCGTTGGGCTT
>NZ_DATHFX010000037.1:0-3462 GCF_035317885.1 Pinirhizobacter sp. | reverse complement strand
TGAGATTGCGCTTGTTCGGCCGATCGCGGCGCGAGCCTTCCGCAACCCCCTGCGTATGCACGAGGGGATACAGATTGTGATAGCGATCGCCTGATCCGATGCCGTAGAAGTAGCCGTCGGGGACGAGATCGGGCTCGGTCTCGTCCAGCCAGAACCAGTCGAAGCCCTTCGAGGCGATGTTGTCGCGGATCTTGCCCCAGAACCAGGCGCGTGCATCGGGGTTGGTGCTGTCGATCAGGGCGCCCGCACGGTCGCTGCGAAAGGGCAGGCCGTCCACCGGCGTGCCGTCGGCATGCTTGAGCAGCCAGCCACGGCTTGCCAGTTCATCGAAGTAGCGCGAGGTTTTTTCGAACCGCGGCCATACGCTGATGATGCTTTGCATACCCATGGCATGAAGCCTGGCATTCATCGCGGCGGGGTCGGGAAAGGCCACCGGATCGAAGTCCAGCTGGCCCATCTTCGTCCAGTAGAACCAGTCAAGCACCATGATGTCGATCGGATAACCGCGCTGGCGATAGCCTTCGGCGGCGTTGAGCAGCTGCTGTTGCGAGTCGTAGCGCGCCTTGCTCTGGATGAAGCCGAACGCAGCCTTGGGCGGCAAGGGCGTGGCGCCGGTGAGCGTGCGGTAACCGGCGTAGATGTCGTCCACGCGCGCGCCGGTGATGATGAAGAAGGACACCCGCTCGCCCACATTCGACTGCCACAGCGTGCGGCCGTTGATACCCGCGGAAATGCGCGTGGCCGAAGGGTTGTCCCACAGGACGGCATAGCCCTTGTTGGTCACCAGTATCGGCACGCACACGCTTTCGCCGGCGGGTCCGTCGTAATCGTGCTTGCAGTCGATCGTGCGGCCGCGGTAGTCGAGGATGCCTTCCTGGTTCTGGCCCAGGCCGTAGTAGTGCTCGTCGGCGGGCGCCAGGAAGCTGGCGCCCACGCGAAACGTCTTTTCGCCGGCCACCACGTGCGGTGACATCTCCCAGCCGGTCATCTCCAGCAGCACGTCGCCGCCCGGGCTTGTGACCTTCAACGCGACGGGGGGAAGCTCAGGTGCAAAGTAACGCGCCATCGTGTCCATCGGGCCAGGTTTCGGCTGGGCGGGAATATCCAGCGTGAGCGTGGCCGAGGTGAACCGGTCGCCTCGGGCGGTGGCCGTATGCGTCCAGCCACGCTCGTCGGCCTTCCCGTTGATGCCATATCCGGCGGCGGCACGGGCGAGGGATTCATCGGTACTGATGGTGACCCGCACCACGTTCGGAGCATAGGTTTCGACCGCCACATGCGCGCCGTTCCGGTCGAGCTGGGTGAGCGGTGCGGCGTGGCTGCCGGCCGTGGCCAGTGCCATGGCTACGAAGGCCGCGGCCTGCCGTGCCAACCCATCGAAGCCTTTTGAACCGGTCATGCCTGTCTTCCCCCTGCGTGGACGCCGAAGTATCGCCGACGTACGGAAGAGCGGAAGCCGGCTGATAAAAATGACAAACGGTGGCGGTCGATTTCTTAGCCGGCGACCTTTCCAGGACGTTTAGATCGAGGCATGAAAATGAGGTGAAGAGCCCGTGTCCGGACTTTTTGCGAATACTTGCAGCCGGTGACTGTCCGACGCAGGGCCGCCCGGCCGATGGACGATCTCATGCATGATTGATACTGCAGTGCAGCAATGCGCAAATTGCCAAATGCGAAGGAATATATGTAAAAAAATCAATGAATATGCCGCGTGGCAACGCACGCCAAAGCCAGTGATTTGGCCGTCCAGACCTCCAATGACTCAGCCATGAAGCACGCTGGACACGACCTTGTAACTTGTGTAAACCTCTGCCTTGTACGATTTAGATCGAAATAAATCGACATGCAATTCTTGGCAGCCGCACGTGTCGAAGGGACGCCGCGTGCATAGGGCTAGCCGTTCCGGGGCGCTCACGATGATGGGGAAGGCACAGGCATGAACACAAAGATCCACACGCGCAGGAAAGTCCTTGCGCTGGCGCTGCTTGCGGGCATGGGGGCGACGTCTGGGGTATTCGCACAATCCACGGTAGGCACGATTTACGGTTCGGTACCCGTTGGCGGCACCGAAACGGTGCTGCTGGAAAGCAATAGCGGCGTGCGCCGTGAAATCGCTGTCGATGCCAAGGGGCGCTATACCGCCTCACAGCTGCCAGTGGGCTCGTATACGGTGACCCTGCGCCGCGATGGCGCAGCGGTTGATTCGCGCAAGAATATCCAGCTCACGGTGGGCGGCTCGGCGGAAGTTTCCTTCGCTGCCCCGGCTTCGGCCGAGAACGCCCAGAACCTCGGTGCCGTATCGGTGACCGCAGCGGCACTTCCCGCCATCGACGTCACCACGGTCGACTCGCGCACGGTGATTACTTCCGAGCAGCTGGCCAAGTTGCCGCTGGGTCGCAATGCCGAGGCGATTGCCAAGCTGGCGCCGGGCGTGGCCGCCAACACGGGCAACTTCACCGGTCCGACCGGCAAGCAGCTGGTTTCCTTTGGTGGCGCATCGGCTACCGAGAACGCTTATTACATCAACGGATTCAACACCACCGATCCGCTGTTCGGTGCCGGTGGCATCACGCTCCCCTATGGAGCGATCGACCAGCAGGAAGTCTATACAGGCGGATATAGCGCTCAGTACGGTCGTTCTGACGGCGGCGTTATCAACCAGGTAGGCAAGCGCGGCACCAACGAATGGCACTTCGGTGCCCAGGTGCTGTGGGAGCCCGAGTTCGCCCGTTCGAATGCGAGCAACGTCTATTACAACAACGGCTGGCCTGGCCTCTACGCAGCCAACCCGGCACCGGAACCCCCGTCAGGCACGTTGTACATTCCGCGCGCCCAGAACAACTCCTGGGTCGAGACGGTCAGCGCCTACGCCGGCGGCCCGTTGATCAAGGACAAGCTGTATCTGTTCATCGCCGGTGAGTACGAGCGGGACCAGGCGCGCCAGGTCAATCAGCTCGGGACGACCAACCCCGCGCAGACACAGCAGTACAACAACCCGCGCTGGTACGCCAAGGTCGACTGGAACATCACCGACAGCAATATTCTCGAATTCACCGGTGCCTCGGACAAGCGTGAAGGCTCTGGAACCTACTATGCCTACGACTATGCCAACCGTGTGCGCGGCGCCGAGACGGGCCCCATGGATGACACCAAGCAAGGCGGCACGTTGGGTATCGTCAAGTACACCGGCTACATTACCGACGACCTCACCATCGATGCGTTGTACGGCAAGTACAAGACTCACGATTACGATGTGCCGGGTGCTTATAATGCGGACCTCACCTACATCAATGGTTCGCAGAATCAAAACCCCGCGCTCAATGGCGGTGTTCCGCGCCTGAACAATCAGATCGCCTCGCTGGCCAATCCCGGCCGCGGCAACCAGATGAACAACCTGCGAGTCAACATCACCTATCACTGGGGCGATCACACGATCGTCGCAGGTATCGATAACCAGAACTC
>NZ_DATHFX010000036.1:0-7334 GCF_035317885.1 Pinirhizobacter sp. | reverse complement strand
GGCAACCTCAAGGACGCCGTGCCTGCCAACGATTACGCCCTCTGGCTGAAGCTGAAGGAGGAGTACATCGGCAAGAACAAGAAGATCGAGAACTACCGGCCCATCTTCGCGGCGTTGAAGCTTTACAACGAAGCGGTGAAGGGCATCGGCCTGCGCCAGAAGACCAACATCGCCGGCACCGTCGACGACCTGGCCAAGACCCACGGCGTTGAGGTGCAGCCGGTGCAGTACGAGGTGGAGATCGCCGAGCCGCGCGCAGCCGTCAAGCAGTTCAAGGCCTCCACGCTGGACGACGTCAAGTGCTTCCACCAGACGCTGGACAACATCGACAAGCGGCTGGGCACGCTTACCGTGCGCGCCAACGCCTGGGCCACCGGCGACGTGCCGGCGTTGCGCAAGTACCTGGTGCAGGATCGCTGGGACATCTGCCTGAACACCGTGGCGGAGGCCGGCATCGCCAAACGGCTGGGTATCAGCGACATGCTCACGAAGCTGCGCACGTTGTGGCTGTCCTATGCCATCCAGGCCATCACCAACCACAGGCAGAGCTTCGCCATGCTGCCGATGGAAGACCTTATCGACCCGAATGGCTCGCTCTCGGAGTTGCGCAAGCGCGGTTACACCGTGACCGCGCCCGATGACGACGATGCCACCACCCCGACCAGCCCTTAAGGAGCCCGCCATGAACGGACCGGCCCTGGCCTCGCGCCTGCGCGAGATGTTTGTCAGCCACGACGTGGAGCTGGAAGACGACGACGAAGACTGGCTGGTGACCGATGGCGATTTCCCGGCCATCCGCGCCACCTGGCACGCCGGCCGCAGCGACGAACCGGGCCACCTGGATATCGACGTGGTGGCGGCCGAGGAGCGGACCATCGAGCTGTCCTATCCCGGCTACGGCGAGCGCGGCTGCCGCGATGCGCTGGACGATTTCGAGCGGCAGGCGCTGTATCCGCTGCTCGCCGCCTGCTGGTACGTCACCGATGATCGCAAGCTCGACGTCGGCGCCTTTGACAGCGGACTGAACACCTGGGACGTGTTCGCCGGCAAGCCGGGCTTGCGTGGCGTGGCCGATATTCCTGCAAATGTGCGCGAGGCCGTGCTTGCGGCGTTGCGCGCACAATCGCTCACCGCGGAACTGCACTGGGCGAACCTGTTCCACGCCCGCGACGCCGACGGCAACGAACGCGCCCTGGCCACGCTGGACAACCAGCCCTGGGGCCCGGGTGTAACCGCCTTGTCATCGGGAGACTGGCCGCAGGCGGAGAACTCCGCGCGGTGGCTGCTGCTGGTGGACGTTCGCGACTATTAAAAAATCGTGCAGCGGTTGAGGATGGTGCGGCGCGGAAGGTAGCACCGCGGCGACGGGCGTAGGATGGAGTCCCCTTGCCCCGAAGGACACCCGCCATGACCAAGCTCGAACAACACCACCTGGAAACCCACGTGCCCTTCAAGGCACGCTACGGCAATTTCATCGGCGGCAAGTGGGTGGAGCCCGCCGGGGGGCGATATTTCGAGAACATCACCCCGGTCACCGGCAAGGCCTTCTGCGAAATCCCCCGTTCGGATAAAGACGACATCGAAGCTGCGCTCGACGCAGCCCACGCGGCCAAGGATGCGTGGGGCCGCACTTCGGTAGCCGACCGCGCGCGCATCCTGAACCTGATCGCCGACCGCATGGAGGCGAACCTGGAGATGCTCGCCCATGCCGAGACCTGGGACAACGGCAAGCCGCTGCGCGAAACGCTGGCTGCCGACCTGCCCCTGGCGATCGACCATTTTCGCTACTTCGCTTCCTGCATCCGCGCACAGGAAGGCTCCATCGGCGAAATCGACCACGACACCGTGAGCTACCAGATCCACGAGCCCCTGGGCGTGGTGGGGCAGATCATCCCCTGGAATTTCCCGCTACTGATGGCCACGTGGAAGATGGCGCCCGCCCTTGCCGCGGGCAATTGCGTGGTACTCAAGCCCGCCGAGCAGACACCGGTCAGCATCCTGGTTTGGGCGGAACTGGTGGGCGACCTGTTGCCACCGGGCGTACTGAACATCGTCAACGGCTTCGGGCTTGAAGCCGGCAAGCCGCTGGCTTCGAATCCGCGCATCGCCAAGATCGCCTTCACCGGCGAGACCACCACCGGCCGGCTGATCATGCAGTACGCCAGCCAGAACCTCATCCCCGTGACCCTTGAACTGGGCGGCAAGTCGCCGAACATCTTCTTCGCCGATGTCATGGACCACGACGATGCCTTCTTCGACAAGG
Source organism: Pinirhizobacter sp. (assembly GCF_035317885.1). GTDB lineage: Bacteria > Pseudomonadota > Gammaproteobacteria > Xanthomonadales > Rhodanobacteraceae > Pinirhizobacter. The sequence continues at coordinate 5,071 of NZ_DATHFX010000036.1, read as the reverse complement.
CGCTGGAAGGCTTTGCCATGTTCGCCCTGAATCAGGGCGAGGTCTGTACCTGCCCCAGCCGTGCATTGATCGAGGAATCGATCTACGAGGCCTTCATCGAACGCGCGATCGACCGGGTGAAGAAGATCAAGATGGGCAATCCGTTCGACAAGTCCACGATGATCGGTGCGCAGGCTTCCAGTGAACAGATGGAGAAAATCCTCTCCTACATCGACATCGGCAAACAGGAGGGCGCGCAGGTGCTTACCGGCGGCGGTCGCGCCAGCCACGATGGTGACCTCAAGGACGGCTATTACATCGAGCCCACGGTATTCAAGGGCCACAACAAGATGCGTATCTTCCAGGAGGAGATCTTCGGCCCGGTGCTTTCGGTCACCACGTTCAAGGATCAGGACGAAGCGCTTTCCATCGCCAACGACACGCTCTATGGCCTGGGCGCCGGCGTCTGGAGCCGCCAGGCCAACACCTGCTACCGCATGGGCCGCGGCATCCAGGCCGGCCGGGTGTGGACCAACTGCTACCACGCGTATCCGGCCCACGCGGCGTTCGGTGGCTACAAGCAATCGGGTATCGGCCGCGAAACCCACAAGATGATGCTCGACCACTACCAGCAGACAAAGAACCTGCTGGTGAGTTACTCGCCCAACAAGCTTGGCTTCTTCTAGCAGGGAGTCCGAATTGATGGACAGCACCGTCGCCGAACAGGTCATTGCCACCCCCGCCGCGGAAGCCTTGATCGAAATGCTGCGCCAGCGGCACGGCCCGGTGCTGTTCCATCAGTCCGGAGGCTGCTGCGACGGTTCCTCGCCGATGTGCTACCCGCAAGACGACTTCATCGTCGGCGACAACGACGTCAAGCTTGGCGAGATTGCCGACGCCCCGTTCTACATCAGCCCCTCGCAATTTGAGTACTGGAAGCACACCCAGCTCATCATCGACGTGGTGCCTGGCCGCGGCGGCATGTTCTCCCTGGAGAATGGCGAGGGGGTGAGGTTCCTCACCCGTTCGCGCCTGTTCGGCGACGACGAGGTCAACAGCCTCATCGCCGCCGGGCGCTTCGGCAAGGCTTAGCCCGCAGGGTTCTTGCCGAACAACATGCTGGCCAGCACGCCGTCCTTGCGTACCAGATGATGGAACAGCGCCGCGCCAAGATGGGCCAGGTACGTGAAGAACAGCAGGTAGGCACCAAACCCGTGCGCATCGCGAAGGACGGTGTAGAGCGCCAGGTTGTGTGGAGCGATCGGCGGCAGGTGCACGTGCGGCGCAAGCTGGATCGGATATCCCGCAGCCGATAACGTCGACCAGCCCAACAGCGGCAGGAAGAACATCAACGCGTATAGCAGCCAGTGCGACAGCGTGGCTGCATGTCGCATCCAGGCCGGCATGTCCGCCGGCAACGGCGGCGGCTTGTGGACCAGGCGCACGATGAGCCTGATGATCACCAGCACGAAGATGATGAAGCCCAGCGGCTTGTGGATGGCGAAGAGCCACTCGTGAGTGCGGCTCACCGTCGACACCATGCCGGCGCCGATGAACAGCATCGCGATCACCAGTATCGCCATCAGCCAATGCAGGATGCGGGCGGGAAGCCAGAAGCGTTCAGTCATGGCTTGTGCTCCCTGGCAAAACTAGGATGCGGACCTTCCGCGGCTCGGCGGCGGAACGAGGATGAATACACCGCCGAGCGCACGGCAAGCAGTGGATCGTCCGAGCCCTTGATACCGGTAGGCAACGCCAACGGGTCGAAGTTGATGTCGCGGCAGGGGCCCTCGTCCTCGGTGACGAGGTGATCGATCGTCAATCGACCGACCTTTACCGATTCACGATCACCAAGCCACTGCACGGTGGCGTCGTCTGTCTTGTCGCCGGGGGCAGCCAACTGGACCGACATGTCCCAGGTGAGCGGGCCGGCGGCTGCGCGCTTGATGAGGTCGTCAAAAAGGAAATCGCGAGGCATCTGTGCCAGCTTGTCCTTGTCCAGCCACTCAGGTGCTGCCGTTGGATCGAGCGACCACCTGACGACATGCGTATTGCCGTCGCCGCCGACGAAGCGGAATGCATTGATCGAGTAATACCGCGTGTTGACGAAGCTCGACGCCAGCGGCTGGTCCTTCAGGTATTTGCCGAAGGCCACCGTCGCCGGATGGGCTGCCATGTACGGCCCCACCTTGGCCGGGTCCGGCTTGCCATCCGAACCTGGCGAGGTGGCTGTGAGGAATGCCATGAACGCCTGCGGCGTGGCGACGGGAAAGATGGCCGTGGAATCCATCGCCGTGCGCCAGACCTCGCCGTTGGGCGAAGTGATCGACAGTGCGATGGCGCGGAACACCAGGCGGCCGTCGGGTGAGTCGGGCATGCCGCCACCGGTGGAGAAGCGCCCGATCACGCGGGATTCCCCCTGTGCGAACACATTGGCCACGGAAAGCCGCGTGCCCTGCCCGTTGCCGTCGAAATGGCCGGTGAAACAATAGCCCTTGGTGTGGGCCCGGCGGAAACCATCGTGCAAGCCGTCGTGTACCTGCAGCGCGTCGGCAATCTTGCCTGGCCCCAGGCGACCGCCGAACCATCCGCCTGCCCAGGCAAACAGCAGCAGGACGGTACCCAGGACGGCGGCAATGAGCGCCGCGGCACCCTTGTTCCGTCGCAACTGGCCGATGATGGAATGGTTGTCTTGAGGAATTTGAGCCATGGGGGTGCCTTTGCGGTAAACCGTGTAAGCAGAACCGGCCTGGGCCGGTTTCATTGCATGGACGGGAGGATCGCGCGCATGATGCGCTCGGCCGTTCCCACCCCACGAGGAACCATCGATGAAGACAAAAGCCCTGCTTGCCGCGTTGATTCTGGCGGTTCCCGCCGCGTACGCCGCCTCGCCCCCTGCCTATGTATCTACTGCCGTGCAATCGGCATCGCGCCCCGCCGAAGACACCGCGCGGGACGCTGCCCGCCATCCGGCGGAACTGGTTGCCTTTGCCGGCATCAAGCCGGGCGACACCGTCGCCGACATCATGCCCGGTGGCGGTTACTTTACGCGCATTTTCAGCGGCGTGGTGGGGGCCAACGGCCATGTCTATGCGGTGGTCCCCGCCGAATTCGTCCAGAAGAACCCCAAGGCCACCGATAAGGTCACCGCGCTCGCCGCGGAGAAGGATTTCACCAATGTGAGCGTGGTTACCGCACCGCTGGCCGGCATCGCCACCGACAAACCGCTAGACGTGGCCTGGACCAGCGACAACTACCATGACGCCACCGGATTCTTCGGCAAGGACCAGGCACTGGCCATGGACAAGGCCGTCTTCAAGGCGCTCAAGCCCGGTGGCGTGTTCATCGTGATCGACCATGCCGCGCAGGCGGGCAGTGGCGACAGTGCCACCACCACCTTGCACCGTATCGATCCGGCCCTGGTGCTCGAGCAGGCCAAGGCCGCCGGGTTCACCCTGGAAGGAAAATCCCAGGTGCTGGCCAACCCCGCCGACACCCACGACAAGAAAGTGTTCGACGAGACCATCAGGGGTCACACCGACCAGTTCGTCTTCAAGTTCCGCAAGCCCAAGTAATCAAGGCACGGCGTCGGTTCAAGTGCCGGCGCCGGCCTGCCACGACCACCGGGCGCTTTCGCCGGCGAACAGCACCGAGCGCGCAGGTGACACGCTCACCTGCGCGCCCACGGCGAGGTTCCGTCGTGCCAGGTCCTCGCTGGCGACGTCCGCCTCCAGCGTACCCACGCCGCTCACGTCCAGGTCCAGGTGGGCGATGCTACCTGCAAGATAGACATGCCGAACCAGTGCCTGCCAGGGTGCATCCTGCGTACCGATCTTCAGGTGCTCGGGCCTGATGTACGCCGTGGCATGGGGATAATGGCCGTGCCACGGCTCGCCGCGAGGCACCCAGCCGGCGGCGCTTAAGCCCCCGGTGCCACGGCGCATCGCCACCCGGTTCACCCGCCCGATGAATTCGCATACGAACGGCGTGGCGGGCTCGAAATAGATTTCCTCAGGCGTACCGAATTGCTCGATAACGCCGTTGTTCATCACCGCGATGCGATCGGCCAGTTCCAGGGCTTCTTCCTGGTCATGCGTTACCAGCACGGTGCTAATCCCCAATTCTTCCTGCAGTTCGCGCAGCCAGCGGCGCAGACCCGTGCGCACCTGGGCATCGAGTGCGCCGAAGGGCTCGTCGAGCAACAACAATTGCGGCTCCACCGCCAGGGCGCGTGCCAGCGCCACGCGCTGCCGCTGGCCACCGGACAGCTGCGCAGGATAACGATTGCCAAAACCATCCAGTCGCACGCGCGAAAGCAGTTCGGACACGCGCGAGGTGATCTCCGCGCGTCGGGGCCGCAGGCGCCACGATCGCACGCGCAATCCGAAGGCTATGTTCTCGGCCACTGTCATGTGCCGGAACAGGGCGTAGTGCTGGAACACCAGGCCGACACGGAGCTTGCGGGCGTCGGTGGCGAGAAAATCTTCGCCATCAAGCGACACCTTGCCCACGTCGGGGTAGTCCAGGCCCGCCAGGATACGCAGCAAGGTGGTCTTGCCCGAACCTGAAGGCCCCAGCAAGGCGACGAACTCGCCAGGCTTCACCTCAAGGCTTACCTGGGCCAGCGCCACCGTGTCGCCAAAGCGCCGGCCGATGGATTGGATGGACAGCGTCATCGGTGGATGCCTCCCGCCGCCAGCTCATGGCGATAACGCCATTCCATCAGCGCCTTAAAAGCAAGCGTCAACACCGCAAGCAAGGCCAGCAGCGAGGCCACCGCGAACGCGCCGACATAGTCGTATTCGTTGTAGCGCATTTCCACTTCCAGCGGCATGGTGGTGGTGAGGTTGCGGATGTGGCCCGAGACCACCGACACCGCACCGAATTCGCCCATGGCCCGGGCGTTGCAAAGCAATACGCCATACAGCAGCGCCCAACGGATATTGGGCAAGGTGACGCGGAAGAACATCTGCCAGCTACCGGCGCCCAGCACCCTCGCCGCTTCTTCTTCCTCGCTACCTTGTGACTGCATCAACGGGATGAGTTCGCGCGCAATGAAGGGCAAGGTGACGAACACCGTGGCCAGCACCAG
>NZ_DATHFX010000035.1:0-2702 GCF_035317885.1 Pinirhizobacter sp. | reverse complement strand
CCCGGCTCATCCGCGGGAGGGAATCTCAAGCCCGCGCTGCACCGCGGGCCGCGCCAGGCCATGGTCGAGCCACACCTTGACCGCCTTGAAGCTGTCGAACCCGACCAGTTCGCCGGCTTCGTAGAAACCGACCAGGTTCCGCACCCAGCCCAGCAGGCTGATGTCGGCGATCGTGTATTCATCGCCCATGATCCACTTACGGTTCGCCAGTCGCGTTTCCAATACACCCAGCAGACGCCTGGATTCGGCCACGTAGCGATCGCGCGGGCGTTTGTCTTCGTACTCGCGCCCGGCGAATTTGTGGAAGAAACCGACCTGGCCGAACATCGGCCCTATCGCCGCCATCTGGAAGAACACCCACTGGATCGTCTCGTAGCGGGCGGCCGGGTCGACGGGCAGGAATTTGCGCGTCTTCTCCGCCAGGTACAGCAGGATCGCACCGGATTCGAACAACCCGAACGGCTTGCCACCCGGGCCATCGGGGTCGACGATCGAGGGGATCTTGCCGTTCGGATTGAGCGATAGATAGGGCTCGGTCCAGGTCTCGTTTTCACCGATGTTGATGTAGTGCGGCTCGTACGGCAGCCCGGTTTCCTCCAGCATGATCGACACTTTCACCCCGTTGGGCGTGGGCGCCGAATACAGCTGCAGGAGGTCCGGGTGCGTGGCCGGCCAACGCGCTGAAATGGGAAACGCAGACAGATCAGCCATCGATCGTAGCCATGTCGATCACGAAGCGGTACTTCACGTCGTTCTTCACCAGGCGCTCGTAAGCCTCGTTCACCTGCTTCATGGCGATCATCTCGATGTCGCTGACAATGCCCTTCTCGGCGCAGAAGTCGATCATTTCCTGGGTTTCGGCCATGCCGCCGATGCCCGAGCCGGTCAGGTGCTTGCGGCCGAAAATCATGCTCGCGCCCATCACCGGCGGATCGAGCTCGGTAATAACGCCCACCATCACCATCGTCGCGTCACGGCGCAGGAGGTTCAGGTACGGGTTCACGTCATGCGATACGGGGATGGTGTTGAGCAGGAAGTCGAAGCTCAGTGCGTGCGCTGCCATCGCGTCGGCGTCCTTGGACAGCAATACTTCGTCGGCGCCCAGGCGCTTGGCATCCTTGCCCTTCTCAGGTGACGTGGTGATCATCACCACGTGCGCGCCCAGTGCCTTGGCGAACTTGATGCCCATATGGCCCAGGCCGCCCAGGCCGATCACGCCGACCTTCTGTCCGGCGCTCACCTTCCAGTGGCGCAGCGGCGAATAAGTGGTGATGCCCGCGCACAGCAGCGGCGCCACGGCTTTCAGGTCCATGCTGGCGGGGATCGACACTACGAAGCGCTCTTCCACCACGATGGCCTCGGAGTAACCGCCGAAGGTCAGGCGGTCGCTGTTGCGCTCTTTCGAGTTATACGTCCAGGTAGCGCCGCGTTCGCAGTATTGCTCCAGGTCTTCCTTGCACGCCGAACACTCGCGGCACGAATCCACCATGCAGCCGACGCCTGCGAAGTCGCCCACCTTGACCTTGGTGACCTTCGAACCCACCGCCTTGACCCGGCCGACGATCTCATGGCCGGGCACCATCGGGAACAGCGCGCCACCCCAGTCGTCGTGGGCCTGGTGCAGGTCGGAATGGCAGATCCCGCTGTAAAGAATTTCAATGTGGACGTCTTTCTCGCCCGGCTCGCGGCGTTCGATGGCGAACGGAGCGATCGGCGACTTCGGACTCTGGGCGGCGTAGGCGCGCACGGTGAACATGGCTTGGCTCCAGTGGGGGCGGTAGGGACTCCAATAGTGTGGCCCCACGACGTCCCTGACGCGAAGCCCCGATCCTGCCCGATTCTTGCCTGATCCTGCCAGGAGTACTGTCACGCGCGGCTGATCGGGTGCAAAATCCCCTGATGCGCCACATCGACACCCTGGACGATCTCTCCGCCGAACTGGGCAGCCTGATACTGCGCCACGCACCGGCGGACGGTGATCACGAGCCCGACCTCCCGGGCGTCACCCTGCACCGCCACGGCCGCATCCTCGACCTGCCCTGCTGCCTGGCCCGGCCTGCGCTGGTGATCGCGGCACAAGGCGCCAAGTGCGTGGAAATCGGCGGGTTCAGCTACGAATACAACGCCTCGCATTGCCTGGTGACCACGCTGGACCTCCCGGTGATGTCGCACGTGACGGTGGCGTCAGAGCAGTCGCCATACCTTTGCATGGCCCTGACCCTGGACCTTCGCAACGTCACCCGGATGATGTCCGAGATGGGCCAGCCCCGACCCGCCGCGGCGCCCCCCGGGCGTGCCATTGGCGTAAGCCGGCTGCAGCGGCCCTTGCTCGATGCTGCCGTACGCCTGGCGCGGCTGATGGATGCCCCGGCCGATGCGCCCTACCTGGCACCAATGGTGGAGCGCGAGATCCTCTACCGCTTGCTCAGCAGCGAGCACGGACCGCGGCTGCGCCAGCTCGCCGCGCGCGATTCGGGATCCAGCCGCATCGCCCGCGCGGTGGAGTGGCTCAAGGAGCACTACCAGCAACCGCTGCGCATCGATGAGTTATCGCAGCGCTTGAACATGAGCGTGTCCACGCTGCACCACCAGTTCAAGTCGGTGACGTCGATGAGCCCGCTGCAATACCAGAAGCAGTTGCGCCTGCACGAAGCGCGGCGGCTGTTGCTGGCACGGCGCCTGGATGTCGGCTCCATCGCCAT
>NZ_DATHFX010000034.1:0-4030 GCF_035317885.1 Pinirhizobacter sp. | reverse complement strand
ACCACGGTGGAAATATTGGGCTTCAGGAACCCCACGCCGCTGATGATCAACGCCAGCGAAAGATAGAAAACGCCCAGCGCGAAGAGGTCCCGGTGCACTACGCCATCGGCACCCATCGTGGCCTGGTGGCCTTCCACCGCCATGCCCAGGTGGCCCAGGCACAGCAGCACGCCACCCAGTATCACGGCCTTGCGCATCCCCAGATACCGGTCGGCCAGGATGCCGCCAAGCACCGGGGTGGCGTAGACCAGGCCACCATAGGCGCCCACCAGGGTCAGGCTTTCGGTATCGGAAAAACCGTGGTGTTTGATCAGGTACAGCGCCAGCAGGGCCTTCATTCCATAGAACGAAAACCGCTCCCACATCTCGGTAAAGAAGCAGACGTACAGGCCCTTGGGGTGGCCGAACAGGTCTTCGCCCGGATCATGAGCCGGGGCGTCGTCAAGGGTCATGCGTTGGAGCCTGCCGCGTGGTAACGGCCCGGAGTATGCCGGGAAACGGAGCGCCCATGGGCGACAACCCTTGCGCCACGCCCGCGCGCCGCTTACCGTCACGCACTGGAACGTCACGCCCACGGAGTGCCCATGAAACCCTTGTTCGCCGCGCTTGCCCTCGCGCTTGCCGCGGGCCCCGCCCTGGCCGCCGACGGCCCACATCCGTTCTCGGTCCGCGACCTGGTGATGATGGACCGGGTAGGGGATCCCCAGCTTTCCCCGGACGGGCGCTTCGCTGCCTTCAGCCTGCGATCCACCGACTACGCGGCCAACAAAGGCAATACGGCGCTCTACCTGCTGGACCTGGACAAGGGCGGCACGCCGGTCAAGCTGTCTGACAAGGGCAATACCCCGCGCTGGGCACCGGATGGTTCGGCCGTGTACTACCTGGCCGAAGCCGGCGATACCTCGCAGCTCTTCCGCCAGGGCGTGGACACCAAGGGCAAGTCGCTTGCCGCATCCGGTGCGGCTACCCAGGTCACCTCCACGGTGCTGGATATCGACAGCTACAAGCTGTCGCCCGACGGCAGCCACGTGCTGCTGTCGATGGACGTATTCACCGACTGCGCCGACCTTTCCTGCACCAAGGAAAAACTCGACGGCCGCGCCAACGACAAAGCCTCCGGTACCGTCTACAACAAGCTGTTCGTGCGCCACTGGGACACCTGGGAAGACGGCCGCCGCTCGCAGCTGTTCATCGCTCCCACCACGGGTGCCACAGCCGAACCCACGCTTCTCACCCGCGGTATCGATGGTGACGTCCCGGGCAAGCCCGAGGGTAGCGACGATGAGTTTTCGTTCTCGCCCGACGGCCGCTCGGTGTTCTTCGACGTGCGCATCGCCGGTACCAGCGAGCCGTGGTCGACCAACTTCGACATCTACCAGGTACCGGCCGACGGCTCCGCCGCGCCAAAAAACCTGACCCAGGAAAACCAGGCGTGGGATGCCAATCCGCTGGTGTCCCGCGACGGAAAAACCTTGTACTACACGGCGATGAAAGAGCCCGGCTACGAGGCCGACCGCTTCGGCATCATGGCGCTGGACCTCGCCAGTGGCACCCGCCGCGAGGTGGCGCCAGGCTGGGATCGCTCGGCCGGTAGCCTGCAGATCAGCGCCGACGGCAAGACGCTCTACACCACCACTGACGACAACGGCCAGCATCCGCTGTTCGCCATCGACGTGGCCTCGGGCAAGGCCACCAAGCTCACCGACAAGGGTTCCATCGGCGGATTCGTGCTGGGGGCGAAGCGCATCCTGCTGCAGCGTGACGACCTTAAAGTGCCGGCCGACCTTTACACCGCCGATACCCGCGGCAAGGGCCTGAAGCAGGTCACCCATTACAACGCTGCACGCATCAAGAACGCCAAGACCGGCGATCCCGAATTCTTCACCTTCAAGGGCTGGAACAACGAGACGGTGCAGGGTTATGTGGTCAAGCCCGTCGGCTACAAGAAGGGCCAGAAGTACCCGGTGGCCTTCATCATTCATGGCGGCCCGCAGGGCGCCATGAACGACAGCTGGAGTTATCGCTGGAACCCGCAGACTTATGCTGGCCAGGGTTTCGCGGTAGTTACCATCAACTTCCACGGTTCCACCGGCTACGGCCAGGCCTTTACTGAAAGCATTTCCGGCGACTGGGGCGGCAAACCGCTGGACGACCTGAAAGCCGGCTGGTCGGCGGCGCTTTCCAAATACAACTTCCTGGACGGCGACCGCGCCTGCGCCCTGGGCGCCAGCTACGGCGGCTATATGGTGTATTGGATGGCCGGCAACTGGAACCAGCCGTTCAAGTGCTTCGTCGACCACGACGGCGTGTTCGACGCCCGCGCCATGTATTACGAAACCGAGGAATTGTGGTTCGAGGAAAAGGAAAACAGCGGCGAGCAGTTCGAGCATCCGGAAAACTACGAGAAGTTCAACCCGGTCAACCACGTGAAGGATTGGCGCGTGCCGATGCTGATCGTCCACTCGGCCAAGGACTTCCGCATCCCCGATACCCAGGGCCTGGGTGCGTTCAACGCACTACAGCGCCGTGGCATCCCCAGCCAGCTGCTGCACTTCCCGGATGAGAACCACTGGGTGCTGAAGCCGCAGAACAGCGTGCAGTGGCATGAGACGGTGAACGCGTGGTTGAAGCAGTGGACGGCAAAGGGGTCAGAGTAATTACCCTGACCGCCAACACCGCGCTATTTCAACGTGAGCTCCCGAGACTTTTGAAGGTATCGGTTGCTTTCGTCGATTTTCCCCTCGGAGCGAAGCAATTCACCGAGCAATGCATACGGTTGTGGATCGACAGGGTCGCTTTCTATGGCCGCTTGCAGAAGATCGCGACTTTCGTCCCGCTGGCCAGAGGCCAGTAGCCAGCGGGCACGTCCAAACACGTACGCGTGGTACATCCTGCGATCGTAGGTGATCTGTCTGGAGCCCTGCGCTTTGTCCAACGCCAGCGCAGCGAGAGTCAGGTCGCCATGGTCAAGCGCGAAGTTGGCGATGTTGGGCATGCATTTGTCGCACGGCGTCGCGTCGGCCATGATCGCGGCGACGAGTCGTCGCGCCTCGCCCGTGCGGTCCTCATTGTCGTATGCAATCAGAAGCATGTTCTTTGCTACTTCTGAGTGCGGATTGACGGCCAATGCCCATTCCCACAGCCTCACATTGGATGACCACAGTGGTATGACCGAAATGGTCGTCAGGGTTGAGGCAATAAGCCATGTGGCGCATGCGATCGCAGACAATGTGATCGCCCGGGGCGACAGGCGCGTGGCCCAGTCGCCGATGGCTACGGGTGCGAAGATGGCCAATGAAGCGATGGCGAGCATCGCATAGCGCTCATGGTACGTGCTGTCGTCGAAATTGATCGTCCCCAGGTGGAGGGCGGGCATGATGGCGACGCTGAAGGCGAGCGCGGCGATCGCCCAGGGTGACCTTCGCCGTATGGTCGCAACCAGCGATACGACTATCGCGACCACACTCGCCACGTCAATGAGAGCAGTCAAGGGTGTTAAATGCCTTGGAACAAAGGGCAATGCGGGATGCAGGGGGTTAAGCCCTGTTGGAAGAATTGCCAATCCCCAATAGCGCAGATAGAGATAGCAGGCCTGCTGGATATTGGCCAACGGCTCAACGCCGACTGTGGCTAAAGGATTGACGTGTCCCAGCGCCCATTGGCGAAGCGCGAGATAAGCCATGCCGGCAACCACGCATGTGATGTACGTAAGGCCGTTACCTCGCGCAAACGCTTTTATCCGGTCGGTCAGTGGAGAGCCGGTATCGCGTGAGAGCAGCACGTCCTGGCATAACAGTAGTAGCGGGAAGCAGACGGCGGATTCTTTCGAAAGAGCTGCAAGGAAGAACAACAGCCCAACGGTCGCTGCGCGCCAAAAGGGCGATGTAATTCCCATGTTGGCCAACAAACCGAGCAAGGTGAATAAGGTTAGTGCCAGCTCGAACTGGCATCCGACCCACACCACGCCTTCAACGAGGGCCGGGTGTAATCCGAAGAAGAGCATCGGTAATGCGGGGATGATCCATCGCAC
>NZ_DATHFX010000033.1:0-2452 GCF_035317885.1 Pinirhizobacter sp. | reverse complement strand
GTGCTGATCGACACACCGGGCATCAACGAGCTCGGCGGCGAGGCACGCGAGGCGCTCGCCGTGGAAGTGGCCCAGGTGAGCGACCTGGTGGTGTATGTAGCCGATGGCGACCTCACCCGTGACGAACTCGACGCCCTGCGCGCATTGGCAGCCACCCAGCGTCCCGTGCTGCTGGCCTTGAACAAGGCCGACCGCTATGCCCAGACCGAGCGCGAGGAACTGCTTGCGCACCTGCGCTCCCGCACCGCGGGCCTGGTCCGGCCCGAAGATGTCATCGCCGTCAGTGCGTTACCCGCGCCGCTGCGGATGATGACCGCTTCGGGCCTTGAATCGAACCTGCCCCAGGCGCCGGACGTCGACGCCCTTCGTACGCGCCTGCTGGATATCGCCCGCCGCGACGGCAAGGCGCTCAACGCGATCAACGCGGGCCTCTTCGCCGGCCGCCTGGCTGACCAGGTGGGCCAGCGCATCGCCGCCAGCCGCCGCGAGCTGGCCAGCCGGGTGATTCGGCAGTACTGCCTGGCCAAGGGTGTCGCCGTGGCGCTCAATCCCATTCCCGTGGCCGACCTGCTGGCCGCGGCGGGCCTGGACGCGGCCATGGTGGTGCAGCTTTCACGCGTTTACGGCATGCCGCTGACACGGGCCGAATCCGGCCGGCTGGTGGCCACGGTGTCAGCACAGCTGATCGCCCTGATGGGCGCGATCTGGGGCATGCAACTGGCGGCCTCGGCGCTGAAAGGCTTGAGTGGCGGCTTGTCCGTAGTAGTCACCGGCGCCGCCCAAGGTGCACTAGCCTGGTATGCCACCGTATTGATCGGCCGCGCCGCCGAACGGTACCTCGTTGCAGGAAAATCCTGGGGCGAACACGGCCCCAAGCGCGCCGTCGCCGACGTGGTCGCAGGCCTGGACCGCGACTCCATCCTGCGTGAAGCCCGCGAAGAAATCCTCCGCCGCCTCCGCCGCGACCCCGCCCTACCCTAACCCCTCTTCCGCCACCTCAGTTCGCCCCGCTTCGCCCCCCAATGCCCTCCCCGCAGCCCACCGCTACGTTCCAGGGAGCCGGCGGGTATCGTTTTCAGAACGCTTCCGCAGGGAGGCAAAGCCGACCGAGGACTTAGTGAAGAAAACGATACCCGCCGGCTCCCCCCCCCGCACGCCGCACGCCGCCGGCTTGAGGCTAGCGCTGCAGGAAACGGAGCAGCGTAGCCTCGTCGAAGGGCCAGTCCATCTCGCGGCCGTCGCGGCGGTCGCGCAATACAGGCACGCGGGAGCCATAGGCCTCTTCAAGCACAGGATCATCGTCCACCCAGGCGCTGTCGAAGTCCGGGGCCCGTACTGCCGCCATCAGGGCCAGGGCCTGGTCGCAAAGCTTGCAGTAATCGCGCTGGTAGAGGACGAAATCTGTCATGCGCGTAGAATAACGTCCTTCCCCGCCCCAGTTGCTTTCCCATGGCAGTCAGCGTCTTCGACCTCTTCAAAATCGGCATCGGACCGTCTTCGTCCCATACCGTCGGCCCCATGCGCGCCGCCGCCCGCTTTTGCGAGCACTGGCTGGCCGAAAAGGGCGTGCTCGACCGCGTCACGCGCGTGCGCTGCGAACTCTACGGATCGCTGGCCATGACCGGCCGCGGCCATGGCACCGACAAGGCGGTGCTGCTGGGCATCGAAGGACAATGGCCCGACTCGGTCGACCCCGACCAGATCGACGCCACCCTTGCCCGCATCCGCAAGGACAAACGCATCCGCGTGCTGGGGCGGCACGAGATCAACTTCGACGAGAAATCGGACCTGGTGTTCAACAAGCGCCAGAAGCTGCCCTTCCACACCAACGGCATGCGCTACAGCGCGTACGACGCCGAAGGCAACGAAGTGGCCACGCGCGATTACTACTCCGTCGGCGGCGGCTTCGTGGTCAACCACGACGAGGCCGCCGAAGACCGCATCGTGGCCGATACCTCCGAGCAGCCGTATCCCTTTTCCAGTGGCGATCAACTGCTGGCGCTGTGCGAGGCGAACAAGCTCACCATCGCCCAGCTGATGCTGGCCAACGAGAAAATCTGGCGCAGCGAGGCCGAAATCCGCGAGGGACTGCTCACGCTATGGACGGCCATGCAGGACTGCGTCAACCGCGGCCTTCGATCGCCCGGCGTGCTTCCCGGTGGCCTGAAAGTGGTGCGCCGCGCGCCGCGCATGGCCGCGGAGCTGCGCGACCGCCCCGAGGCGGCGCTGAAGGATCCCTTGAGCATCCTTGACTGGGTAAACCTGTATGCCCTGGCGGTGAATGAGGAAAACGCCGCGGGCGGTCGCGTGGTCACCGCACCTACCAATGGCGCGGCCGGCATCGTGCCGGCGGTGCTGCATTACTACGACCGCTTCTGTCCCAGCCATGACACCGACGGCGTGCTCAATTTCCTGCTGACGGCCGGTGCCATCGGCATTCTCTATAAGGAAA
>NZ_DATHFX010000032.1:0-4020 GCF_035317885.1 Pinirhizobacter sp. | reverse complement strand
GGCGAGCCGGGATCCAGCAGCGCGCGAATGCGTTCGCGGGGCAGCAGTTTGCCGCGGGCTTCGTGTTTCTCCCGCGCCTTGGCGCCACCGCCGCCGGCCACGCGGGCCAGTTGCGTGCGCAGGTCGTCGACCAGCCCTTGCATGTGGGCGCTGGCGGCAAGGAAATCGGCCGAATGCGGATCGAGCTGCGAGGTGATGAGGGGCATGCGTAGGCCGCGCTGGTGGGCAGCGGGTAATCATAGCGGTGCCGGCGGGCTCAGGGTCGTGGCGGTGCAACATAAGCGGGTATTGCCACGCGCCGTAGCTGCGACATGCCTGCCAGGCGCGGGCACAAAAAAAGGGCCGGCCGCGCGAAGCGGGCCGGCCCTTGGTATTGCTTTATTACTGCTTCTTGGCGTCGTCAGCCGACGACTTGGCATTGTCCGCCGCGTCCTTGGCGTTGTCGGCGGCCTTGCCAGCCTGGTCGGCGGCGTTGCTGGCTGCGTCCTTGGACATCGAGGACATCGCGCCACCGGAGGTGCCGGCGGAAGCCGCGGCATTGGAAGCCTGGTTGGCCGCCTGGCTGGCCTGGTCGGCCGAGCTCTGTGCCTGCTGCGCGGCCTGGGTGGTGGCCTGGTTCTGCGCGGACTCCGCAGCCTGCTGGGCCTTGTCGGCCTGCTGCTGGGCATCGGCAGCCTGCTTCTGGGCATCCTGCGCGGAATCCTGCGCGCCGTTGCTGCATGCCGCCAGCAACGCGACGAGCGCGGAGGCGAGTAGGGTACGCGTAACAGTCATTGATATCTCCTTAGCCGTGGAATGCCGTTTGGCGGGCGTATTAATAGCGCAGCTACCGTGGATAAGCCACCGCAGCGCGCTTGTGTCTTCAGGGCGCATTAAAGGCAGGCAAAACATCGTGCATGCAGGCACGACGCGGTGCACGTGGCGTGTTCGCGCCACGTGCACCTAATCTTCACCTAGGGTATTTGCACCGCAACCGCGGTGGCTTCGCCGCCGCCGATGCAAAGAGACGCCACGCCCCGACGCAAGCCTCGCTTACGCAGCGCATGGATAAGCGTTACCAGCACGCGCGCGCCGCTGGCGCCGATCGGGTGGCCGAGCGCGCACGCACCGCCGTTGACGTTGATCTTGTCGTGCGCAATACCCAGTTCGCGCATCGCCGCCATCGGCACCACGGCAAAGGCTTCGTTGACTTCGAACAGGTCGACGTCGTCGACTTTCCAGCCGGCCTTTTCCAGCACCTTGGTGATGGCGCCGACGGGCGCGGTGGTAAACCATTCCGGTTCCTGCGAATGCGTGGCGTGCGCGACGATGGTGGCGAGCACGTTCAGGCCACGGCGGTTGGCTTCGCCTTCGGAGGTCAGGACCAGCGCTGCGGCGCCGTCGGAAATCGACGAGGAACTTGCCGCGGTGATCGTGCCGTTTTCCTTGCGGAAGGCGGGCTTCAGCGTAGGCACCTTGGCCACGTCCGATCGGCCCGGTTGTTCATCGGTGTCGACATCGACGGTGCCCTTGCGACCGGCAACGCTCACCTTGACGATCTCTTCGGCGAAGCTGCCATTGGCCTGGGCGGCCTTGGCGCGTTCCACCGATGCGATGGCGAAGGCGTCCTGTTCTTCACGGGTGAAGTGGTACTTGTCGGCGCACGATTCGCCGAACACACCCATGGCCTTGCCGTCGTAGGGGTTGGTCAGACCGTCCCATGCCATGTGATCCACCAGTTGGCCATCGCCATAGCGGATGCCTGTGCGCGCGTTGACCATGTGCGGTGCATTGGTCATCGACTCCATGCCACCGGCCACCAAGATGGTGGCGGAGCCTGCGCGGATAATGTCGTGCCCCAGCATCACCGCCTTCATGCCCGAACCACAGACCTTGTTGATGGTGGTGCAGCCGGTGCCCACCGGCAGGCCGGCGGCAAGCGACGCCTGGCGCGCCGGGGCCTGGCCGAGATTGGCGGGCAATACGCAGCCCATGATCACTTCGCTGACATCCGCCGCAGGAACCTGCGCCTGCTCAAGCGCGGCACGGATCGCCGTGGCACCGAGGGTAGGCGTGGGCACGCCGGTGAACTGGCCGAGGAAGGAACCAATCGCCGTGCGCCGCGCGCCGACGATGACCACGTTCATGTCGCTCATCTAAGGGAACTCCAGGTGACGGCGGGGCGCCATCCATAGCCACCGATTATCGCAGCGGGGTGTTCATGCGGCAAACGTGCATTCCATCGCTGATATTTAACGACAATATGCGAATATCACCCCGAAGCGGGGTAGATGGCATCGATGCCCGGAAAACGCAAGGGGAATTCAAGCATGGCGGGTAATGAAAAGACCTGGGTCCGCAAGGACCTCGCCGTTGCCGTGTGTTTGGCACTCACCTTGGCCGGTTGTTCGGGCGGCGGCGGAAGCAAGCCTTCGACGGTAGTGACCCCTCCGGTCACGCCCCCGGTCACGCCCCCGGTCACACCGCCCACGGTGCCCAATCCACCGGTCAACGCGCAGATTGCCCTGACCCATGCCGACGTCGCCCAGGCCGCGGGGTTCAAGGGCCAGGGCGTGGTGATCGGCATCGTCGACACCGGCGTATCGCGCAATCATCCGGCGCTGGCCGGACGGGTCACCGCCAACTTCAATTTCGTCGATTCGCCCCCGAACAACCTGAGTGTCGACGACGTGGTCGGACATGGCACGGCCGTGGCCGAGATCGCCGCGGGCGTTCCGTTCGGCAACTTCGCCGGTGGGATCGCGCCGCAATCCACCATCGTCTCGGCGCGCATCATCGACGACAAGGAACCGACGGATGACGGCACCGGTAACGGCAACCAGGTCACTGGCGCTGGCGATCTTTTAGACGTCAACAACAAGCTCAGCGCAAACGGCGTCAGGGTGATGAACAATTCCTGGGGTGGGCTGTATTGGGACGCCACCGCCACTGCCACCACGCAAAGCTTCCACGATGCCTACGAACCGTTCATCACCGGCGGTGGCCTGGTGGTGTTTGCCGCAGGCAACGATTCGAAGGCCAATCCGTCCGACACGGCGGCCTTACCCTCGCGCGCCGCGGACCTTGAGCACGGGTGGCTTACCGTTGTGGCGCTGGACAGCAACAACCCGACCCAGCTGGCGAGCTATTCGAACCAGTGCGGCTTGGCCATGAGTTACTGCCTGGCGGCCCCGGGCGATGTCATCGTCAGCGGCCAGAACGACACCAGGACCAGCGAGACTTATTTTATCTACCAGGGCACGTCGCTCTCAGCGCCCCAGGTCACTGGAGCAGCAGCCGTGGTCTGGTCGGCCTTCCCGTATTTCACCAACGACAACGTCCGGCAGACTTTGCTCGGTACCGCGACGGACCTTGGCACCACTGGACCGGACTCGACCTTCGGCTATGGCGCGCTCAACGTCGGCAAGGCGATCCTTGGGCCCGCCCAGTTCGACTGGGGCGACTTCACAGTCAACATCGGTACTACCAAGTCCGTCTGGGGTAATGACATCGGTGGTGACGGCAATCTCGTCGTCAACGGAACGACCGGCCAGCTGACGCTCAACGGCGCAAATAACTATATGGGCTTGACCACCGTGAATGGTGGCACCCTGACGGCGCTAAAGCCGTTCACCGGAACCGTTCAAACCGCAGCCCTCGGCACGCTTGAGCTCGGAGGGGCATCAGGCAGCGGCGTGGGCGGTAACCTGCTCAACCAGGGCACCGTGAAGATGCAGGGCAACGTGGCGGTGGGTGGCAATTTCAACCAGTCCGCCGGCGCTACCCTCTCCACCTACCTTGGGGCCGTGTTGCAAGTCGGCGGCACTGCCACGCTTGGCGGCAATCTCTATTTCGCCGGCGCCACGCAGGGCTACGTCAGTTCCTCGCACCAGTCGATCCTGGCCGCTTTTGGTGGTGTCACCGGCACGTTTGCCAATGTCACCTCGGCGCCCAGCGTGATGCTCAACACCTCAGTGGTCTATGCCGCCGATGAGGTCTGGATCGATGCCACCCGGGTGAACGTCACGCAGGTAACGGGCG
>NZ_DATHFX010000031.1:0-7332 GCF_035317885.1 Pinirhizobacter sp. | reverse complement strand
GGCGCGCAGGCGGTCGGTGAGCTCGGC
This sequence comes from Pinirhizobacter sp., assembly GCF_035317885.1. GTDB lineage: Bacteria > Pseudomonadota > Gammaproteobacteria > Xanthomonadales > Rhodanobacteraceae > Pinirhizobacter. The sequence goes on along the minus strand of NZ_DATHFX010000031.1, from coordinate 7,305 downwards.
CAGCTTGCCGGTGGCCAGGGAAAGCGGGTCGCCACCGGAGAGGATCAGCTCATCGATGGAGGTATCGCCCGCCACGTGCTCCAGCGCCAGGCGCCAGGCGCCGGCCGCTGCGATTTCCTCGCCATAGGGAAAATGCCGGCGGAAACAGTAGCGGCAGTTCACCGCGCAGCTGCCACTGGCGATCAGGAGTGCCCGGCCCTGGTACTTGTGCAGCAGGCCCTGGGCATCGCGGGAGGCCAGGTCACCCACGGCATCGCGGCTGAAACCCGGGACGTTGTCCGTTTCCGCCAACTGCGGCAGTACTTGCAGCAGCAGCGGATCGCGGGCATCGCCATGGGTCATGCGCTGGACGAACCCCCGGGGCACGCGCATGGCAAAACCGGCGTCGTCGGCGGGCAGGGTCTCTGCCAGGTGCGGCAGGCCCAGCATGGAAAGCAGTTCCAGCGGGTCGGTGACGGCTTCGCGCCACGCCGCGCGCCAGTCGGGGGCGGCGTGAGATAGGCGGCTGGCGGGGCTTCCGGTTATCATGGTGGGCCTAGGTGCAGGCGGGGCCCGCCTGCGATAACGATCATTTTAGCCGCTGGGGACAGCGGTTTTTTCATCCCGGAGTTTAAAAGGCATGGCCACATACGGTCTCAACGACGTCAAGAATGGCGTGAAGATCATCGTCGACAGCGATCCGTACGTCGTCGTCGAGGCGGAGTTCGTCAAGCCGGGCAAGGGCCAGGCCTTCACCCGCATCCGCATCCGCAACCTGATCAATGGCCGCACCACGGAGAAAACGCTCAAGTCCAGCGATTCCTTCGAGGGTGCCGATGTGGTCGATACCGACATGCAGTATCTCTATAGCGACGGTGAATTCTGGCACTTCATGCAGCAGGAAACCTTCGAGCAGCACCAGGCCGACGAAGCCGCCGCCGGTGAAGCGGCCAAGTGGCTCAAGGGCGAGGAAGAGTGCGTGGTCACGCTGTGGAACGGCCGCCCGATCTCGGTCACCCCACCCAACTTCGTGGAACTGAAGATCGTCGAGACCGACCCCGGCGTCCGCGGCGACACCTCCGGCGGTGGCGGCAAGCCCGCCAAGCTCGAGACCGGTGCCGTGGTGCGCGTGCCGCTGTTCGTCAACCAGGATGAACTGATCCGCGTGGACACCCGCACCGGCGAATACACCAGCCGCGTGAAGTAACGATATGTCACAACCGCTCGGCACCGCCGTCGACCTCGTGATCGAGGCCCGCTGGGTGGTCCCCGTCGAACCACATGGCGTGGTACTGGATGACCACGCCGTGGTGGTGGATGGCGACACCATTGTCGCCATCATGCCCACCAACGAGGCGCGCGCCCTATATGAGCCGCGCCAGCTGGTCAGCTTGCCCGAACATGCCCTGATGCCGGGGCTGGTCAATGCCCACACGCACAGCCCGATGACACTGCTGCGCGGCCTGGCCGACGACCTGCCGCTGATGACCTGGCTGAACGATCACATCTGGCCGGTGGAAGGCGCCTTCATGGGCCCGGAGTTCATCCGCGACGGCGTGGAACTGGCCGTGGCCGAGATGATCCGCGGCGGCACCACCTGCGCCAACGAAAACTACTTCTTCCCCGACGTGATCGGCGCCACCTTCAACCGCATGGGTTTCCGCGCGGTGGTGGGCCTGCCGGTGATCCAGTTTCCCAGCGCCTGGGCCACCACGCAGGACGACTATTTCGCCCGCGCGCTGGAAGTGCACGACAGCTTCCGCGGCCAGGCGCTGCTCAGTACCGCCTTCGTGCCGCACGCGCCCTATACCGTATCGGACGAAAGCTTCGAGCGCATCCGTGTACTGGCCGACCAGCTGGACATTCCCGTGCACCTGCATACGCACGAGACGGCCCAGGAAGTGGAAGAGAGCAAGCGCGAACATGGCATCCGCCCGTTCCAGCGCCTGCAGCGCCTGGGCATCGTCAATGATCGCCTGGTGGCGGTGCACATGACCCAGCTCACCGACACCGAGATCGCTGCCTGCGCCGAGCACGGTGTGAGCGTTGTGCACTGCCCGGAATCCAACCTCAAGCTCGCATCGGGCTTCTGCCCGGTGCACAAGCTCCGCCAGGCCGGCGTGCGCGTGGCCATCGGCACCGACGGTTGCGCCTCGAACAACGACCTGGACATGTTCGGCGAAATGCGCACCGCGGCCTTGCTGGCCAAGGCCGTCGCCAAGGATGCCTCGGCGTTCGACGCAGCATCGGTACTGCGTTCGGCAACCCTCGAAGGCGCCCGGGCGATTGGCCTGGGCGAACTCGTCGGTTCCATCGAGCCTGGCAAGCAGGCCGACCTCACCGCCGTGCGCCTGGACGACCTGGAAACCCAGCCGCTCTATCATGTGGCCTCGCAGCTGGTTTACGCCGCGGCGCGCCACCAGGTAAGCGATGTATGGATCGCAGGCGTGCGCAAGCTCGTCGATGGCGTCCTGGCCGATGTCGACACCGATGCCCTGCGTGCGCGAACCCGCCAGTGGCGCGAGCGCATCGCCGCGGTCTGATCCACTCCCGGCTTTCGAAGGAATCTCATGGAACACGCCACGAATGCCAATGTCAGTGCCGCGGAAATCGCCCGTTTCGGCAAGCTCGCCGCAGGCTGGTGGGATCCAAACGGCGAATCGCGCCCGCTGCACGACCTGAACCCGGTGCGCGCCGGTTTCATCGCCGATCGCATAACCCTGCGCGGCGCCTGCGTGGCGGACGTGGGTTGCGGAGGTGGCTTGTTAAGTGAAGCCCTTGCCCGCGCGGGGGCCCAGGTCACCGGTATCGACCTTGGCGAGAAAGTGATCGGCATCGCCAAGCTGCACCTGTACGAATCGAACCTCTCCGTGGACTACCGCGTGCAGGGCTCGCACGAGCTCGCCCTCGCCGAAGCCGGCACGTTCGATGCCGTCTGTTGCATGGAGTTGATCGAGCACGTGCCCGATCCGGCTGCACTGGTGCAGGACCTCGCCCGCATGGTGAAGCCCGGTGGCCGTATCTTCATGAGCACCATCAACCGCACGCCGCTGGCCTTCGGCGCGGCGATCGTCGGCGCCGAATACATCACGCGCATGTTGCCGCGTGGTACGCACCACTATGCGCAGTTCCTCAAGCCCTCCGAGCTTGGGGCCCTGCTGCGCCGGGCAGGCCTTGAACTGGACGAGGTCAAGGGCCTGGGCTACAACCCGCTTTCGCGCAAGGCGTGGCTCACCGGCATGACCCAGGTCAATTACATCCTTGCCGCGACGCGGCCGGCATGAAGGCGCTGCCGCAGCCGCTGGCCGGGGTGTTCCTGGACCTGGACGGCACCGTCCTCGATACCGCGCTTGATCTCTACGCCGCGCTCGAATCGGTGTGCGCCGACGACGGCGTGGCGCCACCGGCTTTCGACGTTCTGCGCCAGGTGGTTTCGCGCGGATCCCGCGCAATCCTGGCCACAGCCTACCCGCATGATTCCAGTGCCCGGCTGATCGAGCGCATGCCCGGGTACCTTGCCCGCTACGAACGCGACATCGCGGTGCATACGCGTCCTTTCGATGGCATGGACGAAGCATTGCTGGCGCTGGAAGAGCGCGGCGTGCCGTGGGGCATCGTCACCAACAAGCCTGGCTTCCTCACCGACCGCCTGCTGGCGGCGTTGAAGATGGACGTGCGCGCGGCAAGCGTGGTTTCCGGCGACACCCTGCCAGTGAAGAAGCCCGATCCGGCACCCGTGCTGCTGGCGTGCGAGCGGGCCGGTGTCGATCCCACCCGGTGCCTGTTCGTCGGCGACGATCGCCGCGACGTCGAGGCCGGGCGCGCTGCCGGGTGTTACACCGTGGCCGTGGGCTGGGGATACCTCGACGGTGGTGACCCGCGCACATGGGGCGCGGACCTCGTAGTGGATACCGTGGCCGAATTCGCATCCGTGTTGGGCTTGTCCGTGCACGCATGACCGACGCTGCATTCCAGAGTTACCTCGACCAGTGGCTGGCCTCCGATCCGCAGCAGCGGGTGGCCCTGGGGTTTCTCGATCCTGCCCTGCGAAACGGACACGTTGCGCTGGCGGCCTTCGAGCGGGAGATCGTGGGCGCTGCCTACGGCATCAGGGAGGCACAGGTAGCCGCGGTAAAGCTCAATTGGTGGGCGGAGGAACTTTCCGGCGCCCGCGCCAGCGGCGGGCGCCATCCGCTCACCCGCGTATTGTTCAACCAGCCCCGGGCCGACGTTCTGCCCTTGACGCTCTGGATTGCCCCCGTGCTGGCCGCGATGGGCCAGCTCGAGGAAGGAACCGCGGCGGACTTCCCGGCCCAGGTGGCGGCCACCTCCATCCTGCATGGCGCCCTGGCCCGGCTGGAGACAGCCTGGTGGTTTGGCGTCGGCGCCGACCCTGGCCGGGCCACGGCCGTTGCAACCCATGCGCACCTGCTCGGCTCGTTGGCCATGGTGGACGAGCAGTCCGAAGTTGAGCGGCTGGCCCTGCCCATGGCGCGAATGGCGCGTTTTGGCCTCACCCGCGCCGGCCTGCGTACGGATAACCCGGCCCGCCGCGACGCGGTAAAGGCACAGTCGGGCGATATCGCCGCGGCCCTGCGCCAGGCCGCCCCACCGGGTGCGCCGCTGTCGCTTTTCCGCTCCATGACGCTCCGCCAGGCCCGGCGCCGGGCCGAACAGGCAGCCCGGGCCCCGGAGCCGCTGGCCGTGCTTAAAGCAGCTCCGGCCGTGGGTGGACCCAGCACGGCGTTGTTCGCCTGGCGCGCGGCGCGAAATTCCCGACACGCGTATTAGGCCGAACACACCGTTCGCTGGCACTCACCATTGCCATGACCCCACCCCATCCCCATTGTGGTCGACTAGTCCCCAGCCGACCCGTACCAGGATTTTTTTGCCATGTTCAATGAAGACCGCCCCTCCTCATCGCTTCCGGACGTGGCCTCGCTGCCGCATGCCTCGGGCTCCGGTGTCCTGGACTGGGTCGGCATGGACGGCATGGAAATGCCGGTGCAGTTCGACGCCGGCGACGGCCAGGTGCGCCAGACCAGCGCCCGCGTCGGCGCCTTCGTCAACCTGGCGAAGGAGGGCGTCCGGGGCATCCACATGTCCCGCCTGTACCTGCTGGTGGACGAAGCGCTGAGCGCGGGCCCTGTGGACGAAACGGTGCTGCGCAGGCTGCTTGAATCGTTCCTGGCCTCCCACGAAGGCCTGTCCGATGCCGCACGCGTGGTGATCCACTTCGAGCAGCTTATCCGCCGCCGCGCGCTGCGTAGCGACAACAGCGGCTGGCGCGCGTATCCCGTGCGGCTGGAAGCGGTACTTGCCGAGGGCAAGTTCAGCATGGAGATCGGCACCGACGTTGTGTATTCCTCCACCTGTCCGGCGTCGGCGGCACTGTCGCGGCAGATGATCCAGCAGCGGTTCGCCGAGGATTTCAAACCCGGCCAACCGCTGGAACACGAGGTGATCCTGCGCTGGCTGGGCACGGAGAAGGGCATCGTGGCAACGCCGCATGCCCAGCGCAGCACGGCCAAGCTGTGCATCCGGCCGGCGGCGGCGAACGCGCCGAAGCTGCTGGCGATCATCGATGCGGTGGAAGCATCACTCGGCACGGCGGTGCAGACGGCGGTCAAGCGCGAGGACGAACAGGCCTTCGCGCTCGCCAATGGCGCCAACCTGATGTTCTGCGAAGATGCTGCCCGTCGCGTGCAGCAGACCCTCGATGCCATGCCGGGCATCGCCGACTTCCACGTGCGCATTGCCCACCATGAAAGCCTGCATCCGCACGATGCCGTGGCTTACGCGGGCAAGGGCCTGACTTAAGGCTTGTCGATCCCCGGCAGCAGCAGCGGATCGAGCCTCACGCCGAACCAGTTGAATCCCCAGTGGACGTGGGGCCCGGTGGCGCGTCCGGTCATCCCGGCCGCACCGATCACCTGGCCCTGGGTGATGTGGTCGCCTGGTTTCACGTCGATGCGCGACATGTGCAGGAAGTTCGATGACAGCCCGAAGCCGTGATCGAGCACCACGGTGCCGCCGGTGAGATAGAGGCCGGGCCTGGCGAAGGTCACGATGCCCGCGGCCGGCGCCTTGATCGGCGTCCCGGTGGGGACGGCGATATCCATGCCCGAATGCGGGGCTTTTGGATCGCCGTTGTAGATACGCTGGTTGCCGAAGCGGCCGCTGATGCGGCCGGTGACCGGCCAGATGAAGCCATGGGCGAAGTCTTCGCGGTTGTCGTCGCGGCTGCGCACGGCCGTGACTTCCGCCTGCTCACGGGCGATGCGCGCGGCCAGTGCCGGGTCGGGATTCACCGTCTGCGGCGGTACGCCGTTGACGCGCTCGATCGGCCAGTCACGTGGCTCAATGACGATGCCGATATGGCGCGCGGCGCCCCCGGGCGCCGTTACATCGACACTCAGCGGCCCTTGTTCATCGCGACCGGCACCGAACACCACGGTGCCATCGCTGCCCACGCGCACGGCCTTGCCGGCCACGGTGACCTGCGAGCCCGGCGCCACCTTGGCCACCACGATGCCGCCCTGGGACAGACGGGCAGGGATCGGTGCGGCGCTGGCGGAAAAGGCCGCCAGCAGCGCGGCCAACGCCATGGACCTGCGCCTCAACGCGCGAAGGCCAACCGCTGGCCGCGTATGGAGTCGTCCACCTTCGTGCCGTCCCATACGCGCTGGCCGTTGACGAACGTGGCGGCGATGCTGGCGGTGAACGTGGTGCCCTCGAACGGCGACCAGCCGCACTTGGACAGCACTTCGGCACGTGTCACGGTATGCGGCCTGTTCGGATCCACCAGCACCAGGTCCGCGGCGTAGCCTTCGCGCAGGAAGCCGCGGTCGACCACGTCGAACAGGATCGCCGGAGCGTGGCAAACGGCTTCGACAACGCGTTCGAGGGTGAGCTTGCCCTCGAATACACGCTCGATGGCGGCCTGCAGGGCGTACTGCACCAGGGGCAGGCCCGAAGGCGCGGCGTCGTACAACTGGGCCTTTTCTTCCAGCAGATGGGGCGCGTGGTCGGTGGCCAGTACGTCGATGCGGCCTTCGGCCACGGCACGGGTGATCGCCTCGCGGTCCGAGGCCATCTTGATCGCCGGGTTGCACTTGATCAGGAAGCCTTTTTCTTCGTAATCATCGGCGTCGAAGTGCAGGAAGTGCACGCAGGTCTCGGCGGTGATCCGCTTGCTGGCCACCGGGCCAGGCTCGAACAGGGCCAGTTCGTCGGCGGTGGAAATGTGCAGCACATGCAGGCGCGTGTCGTGCTTGCGGGCAAGCTCGATGGCGAGCCTGGTGCTCTTGATGCAGGCCTCGCGCG
>NZ_DATHFX010000030.1:0-6127 GCF_035317885.1 Pinirhizobacter sp. | reverse complement strand
CGGTCAGGAGGACGGCGGACATGGCCACGGCGGGCACGGCCAGGAGGAGCGAATTTTTCTTCATGAAGAGGTTCCGTAAGGGGAAAAACGCCTGCGTTGAATCAGGCCGCAGTCGCCAATGGTGCCAGAGAGCCAAGTATTTCGCGCAAACGTGCCCGGTCAGGACCCTCCGCCAGCGCCACCAGCGGCAGCCGCGGGCTGTCCAGGCCCAGCCCGAGCTCCGCAAGCCCCGCCTTGACCGCGATGGGGTTGGGTGCGCAATCGAGCGCCTCGACGAGCCTGGCCAGCGCACCGCCATAAGCCCCGGTGTCGCCGGACCGCGAGGCGTCGCAGAACGCCCGGAAGACCCGTGGCACCAGGTTGGCAACGACCGAGATTACCCCGGCGGCGCCCGACAGCATCGCCTGGTGGGCGGTACCGTCGTCGCCGGACAGATAGACGAAATCCGAGCGCACAAGTTCCGCAAGGGCCGAAATACGCGCGGCATCCCCCCGGGCTTCCTTGATGCCGGCGATAGCCGGATGGTCGCGCAGGATCGCCACGGTGGCAGGCTCGATGTCGCAGCCGGTGCGCGCAGGCACGTTGTAAAGCAGCACCGGCAGGCCACCCTGGTCGGCCACTTCGGTGAAATGGCGGCGCAAGCCTTCCTGGGTGGGGCGCACGTAGAACGGCGCCACGACCAGGGCGGCGTCGGCACCCAACGACTTTGCGCGCCGGGTCAGGGCGATGGTTTTCGCCGTACCGGCCTCGCCAGTACCTGCAATCACCGGAACGCGGCCGGCAACCCGGTCGACCGCGAACGACAGTAGCTGGTCCCATTCCCCGTGATCGAGGAAATGCGATTCACCAGTGGATCCGGCCACCACCACGCCCTGCGTGCCGCCCTCGAGCTGGTATTCCAGCAGGCGGCCGAAAGCTTCAAGGTCGAGTTCGCCGGGCGCCGAAAAAGGCGTCGCCAGCGCGCAGATGCTTCCAGAAATGGTCAACTTCGAGCCCAACGGGAAAGGAGAAACGAACACCCTGCATGTTACTTGCGGGGTCCTCGCGCGGGCAAGTAAGCTGCCCGGAGGCCAAGGCCGCGCTTCGCACGGCCCCTTTAAGTCAGGTAGTGCATCTTGAATCCTTCCGCGCCGCGCGCAGCTCCTTCGGACAACCACCTGCTGATCCAGACCCTGTCCCCCGCGCAGCGCGCGCCCCTGCTGGCCCTCACCCGCCGCATCGCCGATTCCGGCTGCAATCTGGCCGACGCCCGGGTTTCCACCATCGGCAACGACACCTCGGTGATGCTGCTGGCCTCCGGTGCCTGGGACGCCGTGGCCAAGCTGGAGACGGCCCTGGGCAAATTCGCCCGGGATGAAGACGTCCAGCTGATCCACTACCGCACCGCACCGCGCGAGCCCGCGGCGCACTTGTTGCCCTACCTGGTGGAAGTGATCGCCGCCGACCGCCCGGGGATCCTGGTGAAGATCGTGGAATTCTTTTCGCGGCGCGACATCAGCACCGAACAGCTCACCTCCATGCGCTACCAGGCCATGCAAACCGGTGCGGACATGTTCCAGGCGCAGATCACCATCGGCATTCCTTCCGAGACGCACATCGCCGCGTTGCGCGACGATTTCCTCGAGCTGTGCGACGGGCTCAACCTCGATGCGATCATGGACCCCGTCAAGTTCTGAAAAACCCCTTGCCAAGAACCCGCGTTAGGGGTATCCAAGCATCATGGTAGAAGTAGGCAAGAAAGTCGGAGCACTGAAGGGTCACACCGGAAGCGGCCAGACGCTCTCCCTGTCGTCGCTGCATGGCAAATGGGTGGTGGTTTACTTCTACCCGAAGGACAGCACGCCCGGCTGCACCACCGAGGCCCAGGGCTTCCGCGACGCCTACGACGAATTTCGAGAACGCAACGCCGAAGTCATCGGCGTGTCACGTGATTCTGAGAAATCACATGCGAACTTCGCCTCCAAGCAGTCACTGCCATTTCCCCTTATCGCCGATACCGACGAAACCTGGTGCAACGCCTTCGGCGTGATCGCCGAAAAAGTGCTGTATGGCAAACGCCACATGGGAGTGGTGCGCTCCACCTTCCTTATCGACCCCGACGGCAAGCTTGTCCATCAATGGCGCAACATCAAGGTTGCCGGCCACGTCGACGCCGTGCTGGAAAGGATTCCGCCACGCTAAACCATCCGCATCACATCCCAACGCACGAGGTCAACCACGCATGACCGTAGCTAAGCGTATCTATGCCCTGGATACCAATGTGCTGCTGCACGACCCGACCTCCCTTTACCGCTTTGAAGAACACGACGTCTTCATCCCGATGACGGTGCTTGAAGAACTCGACGAAAAAAAGAAAGGCTCATCGGAAGTTTCGCGAAACGGCCGTCAGGTCAGCCGCTTCCTCAACGAACTGATCGAGCAAGGCAATGGCCACGGCATCGCCGATGGCATTCCGCTGCAGAGTCCGGGCGGGCTGAACCTCAAGCGTGGCCAGGCGGTAGGCCGGTTGCATTTCCAACAGCGCACCACCGCCAACACTGGCAAGGCCGACAACCAGATCCTGGCGGCGGTGATCGACCTGCGCGATGAAAACCCCGGCGCACTGGTGATCCTGGTCACCAAGGACATCAACCTCCGCATCAAGGCCACCATCTTCGGCATCCACGCCGAAGACTACGAGAACGACCGCGCGCTGGACGACTTCGCGCTGCTGTTCACAGGCTCGGAGGAAACCGGCGAGGATTTCTGGGACCACCACCCCGAGGTCCGTTCCTGGACCGAGCGCGGCCGCACGTACTACGAACTGACCAAACGCGAAGACGAAGACTGGTATCCCAACCAGTGCCTGTATCTTCCTGGCGAGAATTCCGTCGAACTGCGCGTCATCGAACTCGACGGCGATCGCGCCACGCTGGTGCTGATGGACGACCATTCCCACGCCAACCACGCGGTATGGGGCATCGCCGCGCGCAACCGCGAACAGAATTTCGCCCTGAACCTGCTGATGGACCCGGACGTCGATTTCGTCACCCTGCTGGGCACCGCCGGCACCGGCAAGACACTGCTGGCCCTGGCCGCGGGCCTGGCCCAGGTCATGGACCAGCAGCGCTACCGCGAAATCATCATGACGCGCGCCACGGTGTCGGTGGGCGAGGACATCGGCTTCCTGCCCGGCACCGAGGAAGAAAAGATGACGCCGTGGATGGGTGCGCTTACCGATAACCTCGAAGTGCTGGCCAACCCCGAGGAAGGCGGCTCCTGGGGCCGCCAGGCCACCAACGACCTGCTCGCCTCAAGGGTGAAGATCCGCTCGCTGAACTTCATGCGCGGCCGTACCTTCCTGTCGCGGTACCTGATCATCGACGAGGCGCAGAACCTCACGCCCAAGCAGATGAAGACACTGATCACCCGGGCCGGCCCCGGCACCAAGATCGTCTGCCTGGGCAACGTGGAGCAGATCGACACGCCATACCTCACCGAAACGACTTCGGGCCTCACCTACGCGGTGGACCGTTTCAAGCAGTGGGCGCATTCAGGTCATATCACCTTGCGCCGCGGCGAACGCTCGCGCCTGGCCGACTTCGCTTCCGAAGCGCTGTAAGCCACTCATTGGGGAAAATGGGGGTCAGAGTGAATACTCTGACCCCGGCCCGCGGAGGGTTTTCCGGGGCGGCCCTCGCCCTGCGGCGTCGATCCGGGGTCACGCGGCGTTATCATGGACATCCCGGCCATCGGGCCCCGATTGAATCGGGGCCCGATCGCCCTGACCTCCCCTATCGTCCACCTCAGGTCCACCAAGCCTCCCGATGAATCTGCTAGGCCCCCGTTTCATCATCCTGTATGTGCTGCTGGCCTTCGCCCTGTGCGTGCTGCTGGTGCACCTGCGCGGGCGTTCGCGGCTGCGCTTCGACCGCCAGTTGGTGGACCACTCGGCGATCTTCGCGCCGTACAACCTCTTGATGTACGCGTTCTCGGCGGTGCCTGCGCGGCCGATCCTTGATCGCCGCGGCTTCCCGCAGCTCGATCCGCTGCAGCAGAACTGGCAGGTTATCCGTGATGAAGCGATGCACCTGTTCGACGAGGGTTTCATCAAGGCGGCGGAGAAACACGCCGACGCCAGCTTCAATTCATTCTTCAAGCAGGGCTGGAAGCGTTTTTACCTGAAGTGGTACGGCGAGCCGCTGGCCTCGGCCGAGGCACTGTGCCCGAACACGGTGAAGCTCTTGAATTCGATCCCCAACGTGAAGGCGGCGATGTTCGCCCTCCTGCCGCCGGGCTCGAAGCTCAACCCTCATCGCGATCCATTCGCAGGCTCGCTTCGCTACCACCTGGGCCTTATCACCCCCAACTCCGACGATTGCCGCATCTTCGTCGATGGCCAGATGCATAGCTGGCGCGACGGCGAGGACATCGTCTTCGACGAAACCTATGTGCACTGGGCAGAGAACCGCACCGACCAGACACGCGTCATCCTGTTCGCCGACGTCGAGCGCCCGCTTCGCACGAAGCTGATGAGCGCGATCAACCATCGCGTTGGCGCCTTCATGGGCTCCATCACCGCCTCGCCCAACGCCGACGATGGCAAGGAGTCGGTCGGTTTCGTCAACCGCATGTTCGCGCTCAACGCACGCGGCCGCGAACGCTCAAAGCGCTTCAAGAAGAAGAATCCGAAACTGTTCCGCGCCATCAAGTACACCGGCATCGTGCTGGCGCTATGGGTGATCTTCTTCGCGCCCTATCCCTTCTACAAGGGCTAGGGTCCGGCCATAGGCCGTCAAGCCTAGATGCCAAATTCATCGCCAAGGCCACACCATCGGTGGATCAGATGATGAGGTTACCGCCATGGGTTACCTGAACGAAGGACACTGGACCCGCCAGGGCCTGACCCAGGAAAAGAACCGGGGTCAGTTCGTCCGCGAGGAGAGCCGGTTCCGACACTGGGTCACCGCCGACGGCAGTCCCGGCCCGACCGGCGATGGCGGCTTCCGTGCCGAACCTGGCCGCTACCACCTGTACATCGCCCGCGCCTGTCCCTGGGCCCACCGCACGATGATCTTCCGGGCGCTGAAGGGACTGGACGAACTCATCGACTATTCGGTGGTGCACTGGCTGATGGGCGAGGAAGGCTGGACTTTCGAGCCGGCCCCCGGCGTGACCGGCGACAAGCTGCATGGCGCACGCTTCCTTTACCAGTTGTACCAGCGTGCGGACGCCACCGTCACCGGCCGCTCCACGGTGCCCGTGCTCTGGGACCGCGAGCGGGACACTATCGTCAGCAACGAATCGGCCGACATCATCCGCATGTTCAACAGCGCCTTCGACGGTGTGGGTGCGAAGCTGGGTGACTATTATCCTGGTCCCCTGCACGAGGACATCGACGCGGTGAACGCGCGCGTGTACGACACGCTCAACAACGGTGTGTACAAGGCCGGCTTCGCCACCACGCAGGAAGCGTACGAACTTGCGATAGGCCCGTTGTTCGACACGCTTGACTGGCTCGAGGAACGCCTGGCCGACCGGCCCTGGCTGTGCGGCGAGGTACAGACCGAGGCCGACTGGCGCCTGTTCACTACGCTGCTCCGTTTCGACCTGGTCTACCACGGGCACTTCAAGTGCAATGTGCGGCGCCTGGTGGATTACCCGCGCCTGTGGGAATACACCCGCGCGATGTACCAGCAACCGGGCATCGCCCAGACGGTGGACATCGAGCACATCAAGAAGCACTACTACATGAGCCATCGCCAGATAAACCCCACCGGCATCGTTCCGGTGGGCCCGGATTTGGACCTGGCCGCACCCACCGACTGGGGGCGGCCCCGCGTGGTGGTGGATTTCGGCCAGCCGGCATAAACAGCGACTTGATACTTCGGCGGCTATGCTGGGTGCCTTGCCCTTTCATAAGCCCCTCACCATAAGGATCGACACGATGGAACTTGGACTGATCGGCCTCGGCCGCATGGGCGGCAACATCGTGCGCCGCCTGCTCCGCGACGGCCACCAGTGCGTGGTGTACGACGTCAGCGCCGAGGCCCGAGAGGCGGTGGCCAAAGACGGTGCGGTCGCTGTCAATTCCGTCGAAGCCCTGGTGCAGGCGCTCAAGGGGCCGCGCGCGGTGTGGGTGATGCTT
>NZ_DATHFX010000029.1:0-20707 GCF_035317885.1 Pinirhizobacter sp. | reverse complement strand
GGAGAATGGCGTGACAGCAACGACGGTCTGGGCGGTGGTCGCTATCCCTACGACGTGAATGCGATCCTGGTGCCCGAAGCCCTGGCCTCGGCCAGCGAGCTGTACCGCAGCGGGCTGCTCGCTCCCTACGTCAAGCCGGATGACAAAGCCGTGCTATCGAGCCTGGCCTCGATGGCGCAGGTGTGGCAGAAGAACGCCGCGCCGCAGTTCGTCACCCACATCGATGCCGATGCGGCCAGGAAGGCGATCGAAGCCTATGCCAACACGGTGAACGTGCCGGCGACCGCGGCGTTGGCCGCGGTGGATGCGAAGGGCGTCACCTTCCACGCCTTGTCGCTCGATGCGCAGGGCAACCCGGTCGCTGTGCAGAACAGCGACGACGGCTTTGCGCTTTTGTTTGGCAAGCCATCTGGCGACCAGCTCGATACCATGGCGGCGGTGATCAACCGGCCGTTCCCTGCAGGCCTGATGACGCCGGTGGGCATGCTGGTGGCCAACCCCGCCTTCGCCGCGGGCGACGTGCAGTCGCGCTTCGGCCCAGGTGCCTACCACGGCACGGTGATCTGGTCGTGGCAGCAGGCACTTACCGCGGCGGGCCTGGCACGCCAGCTCGAGCGCAACGATATTCCCGCCACCACGCGTAGCCATTTGCGCGCCGCGCAAACCTGTCTGTGGAAGGCCATAGATGCCACGGCGAGCGTGCAAAGCTCCGAACTGTGGTCGTGGCGTCATGCACAGGGCAAGTATCAAGTGGCCGCCTTCGGTGCCAGCGGCGCGGACGCCGATGAGTCCAACGCTGCCCAGCTATGGAGCACGGTATTCCTTGCCATACCCAGGCCCACGCCCGACCCCAAGGTGGATTGCCCGGGTTGAACTTACCCTTCCCGCGGATGCATGGCATCGCTATGCTCGCGCAATACCCAAGGTAGGATAGCCGTGCGCGAACTGTATCCAGAGATCGAACCGTATCGCACGTTCAGGCTACGCGCCGACGACATCCACGAACTGCATGTAGAGGAATGCGGCAACCCCGCTGGCTTGCCGGTGTTGTTCGTGCATGGAGGCCCGGGTGCCGGCGTGTCCGTCAATCACCGCCGCTACTTCGACCCGGCGCGTTACCGCATCGTGCTGTTCGACCAGCGCGGAGCGGGGAAGTCCACGCCCCATGCGGAGATGCGCGACAACACCACCGCTCATCTGATCGCCGATATGGAGGCCATCCGTGGGCATCTTGGTATTTCCCGCTGGGCGGTATTCGGAGGCTCCTGGGGTTCGACGCTGTCATTGGCGTATGCGCAGGCCCATCCCGATCGCGTGCTCGGCCTGGTGCTGCGCGGTATTTTTCTCGGCCGTCCCGGCGAAGTGCGCTGGTTCAACGAACTCGACGGCGGCGCGCGGTGGATTTTCCCCGAGCGCTGGGAAACTTACCTGGCGCATATTCCCGAGGCCGAGCGCGGCGACATGATCGATGCCTACTGGCGACGCCTGGACAGCAACGATGAAGCCGTGCGCCTGGCGGCGGCCAAAGCCTGGGGCTACTGGGAAGGCGGCAGCACCACGCTCGTGCACGATCCGCAGGAAGCCGGCCACTTCGAAGAACCGCTGGTGTCGTTGAGCGTGGCCCGTGCCGAAGCGCACTATTTCCGTCACCGCTTGTTCCTGGAACCCGACCAGCTACTGCGCGACATCGGCCGCATCCGCGAAATCCCTGCCACCATCGTGCACGGCCGCTACGACATCATCTGTCCGATGAAGAGCGCATACGATCTGTCACAGGCCTGGCCCGAGGCAACCTTGCGCGTGGTGCTGGCAGGGCATAGCGCAGCGGATCCGGCCATTGTCGATGCGCTGGTGGAAGCCACGGACGCGCTGGCCGCGCGCCTGGCCTAGCCACGTGGCTTCGCCGCTGGCATGGACCATCGTGGCCCTGGCCACGGCCGGGGTGATCATCCGCCCCTTCAAGTGGCCCGAGGCCGTATGGGCGGTGGGTGGCGCCGTGCTGGTGCTCGCGCTCGGCCTTATCCCGCTTGCCGCCGGTGGCTCGGCGGTGATGAAGGGCATGGATGTCTATCTATTCCTGACGGGCATGATGCTGCTGTCCGAGGTGGGCCGACGCGAAGGATTGTTCGATTGGATCGCGGCATTCGCGGTGAACCACGCGCGGGGTTCGCCCCGGCGCTTGTTTGTCCTGGTGTACCTGGCAGGCGTGGTGACCACCACGTTCCTGTCCAACGATGCCACGGCGGTGGTGCTTACGCCCGCGGTGTTCGCCGTGGCGCGGCGCGCAGGCGCCGAGCCGCTGCCGCTACTGTTTATTTGCGCCTTCATCGCCAACGCCGCCAGCTTCGTCCTGCCGATTTCCAACCCCGCCAACATCGTGCTTTATGGCAGTCACGTACCACCGCTTATGACGTGGCTGAAGAGCTTCGGCGTGGCCTCGGTGGTATCGATCGTGGTGACCTTCGTATGCCTCTACGCCACGCAACGCTCGAAGCTTGTCGGCGTCTGCGAGGCGAAGGTCGACGTTCCCCGGCTGTCGGGCAACGGCAGGCTCGCCCTGGCAGGCACCGTCGCTACCGCCATCGTGCTGATGGCGGTGTCCGCCTTTGATGGCTCGTTGGGATTACCCACGGCTGCAATGGGCGTGCTGGTGGCTTCCATGGTGTGCCTGCGCAAACGCGAGAGCCCCGCGGCCATGATGAGCCATATGTCCTGGAGTGTGCTGCCCCTGGTGGCAGGCTTGTTTGTGCTGGTGGAAACGCTCGTCCATACCGGCGTGATCGATGCGCTGGCCCAGGGCATCCATGACGTTGCCGTTCACGGTGACGCGGCGGCGACGTGGTTCGCCGCCACGGCCACGGCACTGGCAAGCAACCTCGCCAACAACCTGCCGGTGGGCCTGGTGGCCGGCGCCACCCTTGCCAAGGCACAGGTATCGCAACACGTGGTGAATGCAACGCTGGTGGGCGTGGACCTGGGGCCGAATCTATCCATTACCGGGTCGCTCGCCACGATCCTCTGGCTCAATGCCATCCGCCGTGAAGGCGCGGATGTCGGATTCTTTGCGTTCCTGAAAGTGGGTGCCGTGGTGATGGTGCCGGCGCTGGTGCTTTCGGTGTTGGCACTGCTGGTGCTGTAAAATCAACATTCCTGGAGGCCTTATGACCAACCTTAAGAAATCGGGGACGTTCCCGCTGGGTGACCGCACCGTGACCCGGCTGGGTTACGGCGCCATGCAGCTTGCGGGGCCCGGCGTGTTCGGGTCGCCGAAAGACCGCGGCGCTGCATTGACCGTGCTTCGCCAGGCGGTGGACTCTGGCGTGGATCACATCGATACCAGCGACTTCTACGGTCCCCACATCACCAACCAGCTGATCCGTGAAGCGCTGCACCCCTATGCGCAGAACCTGGTGATCGTGACCAAGGTCGGCGCGATGCGCGGTGCCGACGCGTCATGGAATCCGGCGCAGAGCCCCGCCGAACTCACGAGCGCGGTGCATGACAATCTGCGCAATCTCGGCCTGGATGTGCTGGATGTCGTCAACCTGCGCATCATGGGGGATGTGCAGCGGCCCAGCGAGGGATCGATCGAGCCGCAGTTCACGGCGCTGGCAGAGCTTCAAAGGCAGGGATTGATACGGCACCTTGGCCTTAGCAACGCAACCTCCGCGCAGGTGGCGCAGGCGCAGCGCATCGCCGACGTGGTCTGCGTGCAGAACCAATACAATCTCGTGCATCGCCATGACGACGCACTCATCGATGAGCTTGGCCAGAAGGGCATTGCCTATGTTCCCTTCTTCCCGCTCGGCGGCTTTACCCCGCTGCAGTCCGGGACCTTGACCGCCGTGGCGCAAAGGCTCGGTGCGACTCCCATGCAGGTTGCCCTTGCATGGCTGCTTGCGCGTGCACCCAACATCCTTCTGATTCCCGGCACGTCGTCACCCGGGCACCTTGAGGAAAATCTGGCGGCGGCCGAGTTGGTGCTTGCCGACGATGTCCTGGCCGAACTGGAAGGCCTCGGCCAGTGAATAGTTCGACCGCTCCTTCGGGATTACTTGGCGACACCGCGGCGCGCGACTACACCAGGAAGCTGAGGCTCTTCAACGCCTTCGCCGCACCGGAGCTTCGCCAGGCCATCGCGAGCCTGGCGCTGAAACCGGGCATGCGGGTCCTGGACGCTGGCTGTGGCACGGGCGAAGCACTGGGATGGCTTGCCGCCGAGGTAGCTCCCGGGGGCGCGGTCGTCGGCATGGACCTGGCGACATCCCATGTCCGGGCGGCTCGCGGCATGGCTTCAGAAGACACGGCGCTGGTACTTCAGGCAAACCTGCTGGAGGCGCCATTGTTGCCCGCAAGCTTCGACCTGGCCTGGTCGGTCAATGTCATCAATCATCTGCGCTCTCCGTCGGCGGGTATCGATGCCTTGGGCTTGCTGCTTCGCCCGGGTGGCCGCGTCGCGCTAGGCCAGAGTTCGCTACTGCCGGACATGTATTTTGCCTGGGACTCAAGGCTCGAGCGCCTGGTCAATGAGGCGGTACGCCGGTATTACCGTGATCGATACCAGTTGGACGAACGCGACTTGACGGCTGTTCGCGCCATCGTGGGCCTCCTGCGCAAAGCCGGGCTGCCAGACGTCCACGCGCGCACCTTCATGATCGAACGGATAGCCCCCCTGCGCCCCGAGGATGAAGACTATCTCGTGGAGGCGATCTTCCGGGACACCTGGGGATCCCGGTTGCAGCCGTATCTGACAAAGAATGACTATGAAGAGCTGATGCGCCTATGCGATCCGCTCCATCCAGACTTCGCATTGCGCCGACCGGATTTTCATTTTCTACAGAGCTTCACCCTGGTTGTCGGCGCAACGGCGCAAACAACTTAGCGCAGTACTAGAGATGGCATGGCTCCCGCTAACCTCGACAACCGTGACGCCAAACTGGAGTGTTCAACGTGTCCGGCGGCCACGTTGAAAACTACACAGTTGGGCCTGCTGTAGATGGCCACAGGCAGCTGTTTTACAGCATTTTTAGTTGACCCTGCCTGCGCGGCAGGCGTACGATCCTCGCGCCGTCCAAGTGGCCGGCCTTACTCCCAAGTGGAACCCATGGATAGTTATCCGAGTCGACAGGCGGTCACGAACACGTTGTTCGCGATCGCCCTACAAGTGAATGTCCGCGCGCAAGGCGCGGGCGGGTCGCCTCGCGCATAACCCGCTCGCCCTAGGCCGCGGCCTGGAGGTGAGCCATGTACAAGATCTTCCTTTCCCTGGTGGCATTGGCCACCACAGCACCTGCCACCATCCGCATCACCGTGCCGGCAAGCCGGGGTTCGCGCAGTGATGGACTGCGTCGCAGCGGCTTGTATTGCGTGTGGCGGCGCGATGCTTCATCCGGAGCATTGCTCCGCCACTGGTGCACGGACGACTAAGGCGCCGCCGAGGTAAACGGTGTACGGAAAACGTACTTTCCGGATCCGATCGTGACATGGGTGCCGTGGCCGTCATGGGTTACGGCACCCGCGCCTTCGATCTCACTTAGTGCTTTGCCGCCTTCGGTCACCTTCGATGGATCGGACGAAGGAATGATCACGTTCGCCTTCGTGTTCACTGGAATCGTGACATCCAGCTCCAGCGCTCCTGCATCTACATGCCATGCGGTAACGATGTCGCCATAGGGCGAATCAAGCTTGCCACCGCCGGAGGCAAGGCCACCGCCGATGCGCGGCGCAATAGTGATGCTGCGGTAGCCCGGTGCCGCGGGCGCGATGCCGGCTATATTGCGATACATCCAGTCGCCGACGGCGCCGTATGCGTAGTGGTTGAATGAATTCATCGACACGTCGCCGAACGTGCCATCCGGCTTGAGGGAGTTCCAGCGCTCCCACATCGTGGTGGCGCCGTTGGCTACCTCGTAGCCCCACGAGGGATAGTCGCGGTTGAGCAACAGGCGGTAGGCGAGGTCGTCGTGGCCGCTGGCCGAGAGTGCCGGCAACAGCCAGGGCGTGCCAAGGAAACCCGTGGATAGATGGTCGTGGCGTGCGGCCACGGCCCGCGCCAGTGCGTCGCCGACTTTCGACGGCTGGACCAGTCCCATGCCGATGGCCATGGCGTAGCCGGTCTGGCTGTTGCTGCCCAGGGTGCCGTCATCGTGCAGGTAATGCTGGGCGAAGAGGCCACGCAACCGGTTGGCCAGTGCGGCGTAATAGGCGGCATCGTCGTCGCGGCCGATGGCCGAGGCCATCTGGGTCATCAGCTTCGCATCGTAGATAAGGTAGGCCGTGCCGATAAGGTCCGGTGGCGTCGGATCGTCCAGGTGCAGCCAGTCGCCCCATGGGCCGTGCACGCGTCGCCCTTCCGGTCCTGCCATGGCCTCGATGCGCGCCATGAATCGCTTCATTGATTCGTAGCCGTCGTTGATCACGCGTTTGTCGCCGTATGCCATCCATAGCGTGTAGGGCACGGTGATGCCGGCATCGGACCAGCCGCTGCCGCTTTCGATGTTCGGTGGATTGGGTGCGACACCGGGGTAGTTGCCGTCGGCGGTTTGCGCGTCACGCAGGTCGCGTAGCCACTTCGACAGGAAATTGAGCGTGTCCTGGTTGAAGCTTGCCGTGGGTGCGAACACGTTGATATCGCCCGCCCAGCCCAGGCGCTCATCACGCGCCGGGGTATCGGTGGGGATGGAGACGAAGTTCCCTCGGGCACCCCAGGTGATGTTGCTCTGCAGTTGCGTGAGCATCGGATGGCCGACCTCGAATGTGCCCGTGCGGCGCAGGTCGCTGCCGAGCACCAGGCCGGTCAGCGACTTGACGTCCGTTGCCGCCGTGAGTCCGGTGATTTCCACATAACGGAAGCCGTGGTAGGTGAAGGTTGGCGTGTACGTCTGATCGCCGTCGATGGCGGGAAGATAATGGTCGGTGGCTTTGGCTGTGCGAAGGTTCGCCGTATAGAGCGAACCGTCGGGGTTCAGCACCTCGCCATAGCGCAGGCGGATGTCCTGGCCGGCACGTGCGTTTAGTTGCAGGCGCACCACGCCCACCATGTTCTGACCCAGGTCATAGATCAACGCATCGGGTGTTGGCTGGCGGGCGAGCAGCTTGACCGCCCGTTCAGCGGTGACGCGCACGGGCTCATCGGACTGTGCATGGATCAGATCATCCCTGCCTTGCCGGTTGGCCACTCGCGCCGGTTGCCAGCCATCCGATGGCGCGTCGGCCAGGTTCCAGTGCGGTGGCAGTCCGGCGGCGTCATAGGTCTCGCCCATGATGATGTCGGCCTGGCGGAAAGGGCCCGGCGCGGTCAGCCACGTGCCATCGGTATCCACCCAGGACGACTTTCCATCGGCGAAGTCCAGCCTCAGCCGGGCCGACAGCAGCGGGGAATCGCCGTACTTGTGGGGGCCGAAACTACCCACGTTGCCGGCATACCAACCCGGACCGAGCATCGCCGCCAGCACGTTGCGGCCTTCGTGCACCAGGCTTGTTACATCGTAGGTCTGGTACTGGATGCGCTTGTTGTAGTCGGTCCAGCCGGGTGCCAGGTAGTCGGCATCCGTGCGCGCGCCATTAAGGAACATGCGATAGACACCGAGCGCCGTGACATACAGGCGTGCGCGCAAGGGCCTTGCCGGCACATCGAAACCTTTGCGGAAAATTGCGCTGTCGGCCTTGGGTGCGGCAGCGCCGATCCAGCTGGCCTTCCATTGGATGGAGCCCAGGTCCGTTTCGAATGAAGCGGGTTGGCTCCACGCTGACACGCGTCCCTTGTTATCACGTATGCGTACCTGCCAGGCATAGGACGTCGCATCGTCCAGGGCGGGGCCTGCATACGGGACCATCACCTGATCGCTGGAGGCGACCCAACCGGAATCCCAGGTCGGCGCGGACACCAGGGCGCCGGCATCGTGCGCCATGCGGACCTGCCAGCCCGTTTGTTCCACTGCCCGGCCGGTGGCCATGGTCTTCCAGCTGAAAAGCACGCGGAACACCGGCACGGCAAGTGGACTGTCCAGGTCGTTCGTACGCAACGAGGCAACGGTGAGGTCGCCGTGCGTCGATGCCGTGCGCACACAGCCGACCAACCCGATCGCCATCACCAGCAGGAGGAACAAAACTCGCGTCGTCGAGGATTTCATGCGGGGCACCCTGGGGATGGGACACCGTAAGGTCACGGCATTGGCCCAATGTGTCAACGATTTCGACGCCGACCCCTTGCCTGACGCAGGTGTCGGCGTATGCTTGGCCGGGTTGCCGGGGGCGACGCTTATTGTCAGGGGGAAACTCGTGCCGGTAACGAAGAATTACCGCTACGTCTGCACCGTCCATCGAATGATGGCGGCGTTCGTCGCGCTTTTCCTGGTGGTCAATGCGTGCGAACTGTTGTTCGGGCAGACCCATAGACCCACGGCGGAATGGGTCCAGGTATTCCTTGTTCTTGCTGCGATTCTCGCCGGACATGTTTGTCTGGCGATCGGTTCGTCGCATGCAAGCGACGGGGCACGGGTTTTATCGCTGATAGCCGGGATTTTGTATCTCTTTCTTTTTCCCGTGGGCACGGTTGTCGGGGCATTCCTGATCTACAACTGCCACAAGCGGTGGGATGAGGCGAATGCGCGCGCTCCCCAGGTCGTTATCGATCCGACCGACGGCAAACCCTAACCAACGACCACCCGGTTGCGTCCCGCGCGCTTGGCGCGGTACATCGCCTCGTCCGCGCGGGAAATGAGCGCAGTGGCGGTTTCGCCTTCGGCAAGCGTAGCGACGCCGGCGCTGGTCGTCAGCCGCAGGTGGCGTTCGCCATAGGGAATATCGAGTTGTTCGACGACGATGCGGCAACGCTCGGCCATGCTTTGCGCCGCCGGGCCGTCGGTCTGCACCAGCACCACCATGATTTCCTCGCCGCCGTAACGGCCTACCTGGTCGCCTTCGCGGCAGGTGGCGGCTACCGCATCGGCGACGCGGCGGAGCACCTCGTCGCCGGCCTGATGGCCATGGCGATCGTTCAGGGCCTTGAAGCGGTCGAGGTCGAGCATCAGCAGGGACACGGGCGAGCCGTCCTGGCGGCTGCGCGTGCAGGCATCTTCAAGCGTGCGCATGATCGCGCGGCGATTGGCAAGGCCGGTGAGTTCGTCAACGTTGGCCAGGTGGTCCAGGCGATCGTTGGCCGCGCGCAGGTCTGCCGTACGGGTTTCCACCAGTGCAGCCAGATGTCGGGCACGCCCGCGCAGGAAGCGCGTGCGCACGCGCAGGGCAAGCCAGAACAGCAGCGCCATCGCGACGATGGCGGCCACCCGCCACCGCCATCGTTCGAAGCCACGCGGTTCCACGTTGATCGGTACGGTCGATTCGATCACCTGCGAGTGCAGGCCGGTGATGGCCACGCGCAGGTGCAGCGTGTAGTGGCCGCCGGGAAGGTTGGTATATACCGCCGTCGGTGGTACCCCCGGTTCAACCGCGATCCAGACGTCGTCGAAGCCCTCCAGGCGGTAGCTGTAGCGCATGTCGCCGGTGGCGGCGAAGTCGAGCAGGGCAAAGCCGGCCCGAATCGTTCGCGTATCGTCGTCCAGCGCCAGGGGTGAGCCATCGCGCGGCAGCGTGGCAAAGGGGCGCTCTCGTTCGTTGACGATCAGCGACGTGATGGCCAGGGGCGCTTGCACGCCGCCGCTCTGGTGGCGCGAGTCGGCGTCGGCGTCCACCACGGTAAGGCCGCCGATGCCACCGAACAATAGTTCACCGGCCGGGCCCAGTCCCGCGGTGCGGTGGTTGAAGAATCGCGTGCGGTAGCCATCGCGAAGCCCCAGTGCCTGCGCCTGCCTGGTGGCAGGGTCGTACACGGTCAGGCCATTCGCGGTGGCGGCCCAGATACGGCCGCGGCGGTCGGCCAGCAGCGAGGAAACATTGTCGCTGCCCAGCCCGTCCTTCTGGGTGATGGCTGAGAAATCACGCGGGGCCTGGTTTTCGATCAACTGGGCGACGCCGATGCCGCCGTAGGTACCGATCCAGACGCGATGATTGGCAGTGACGATGGAGCCGACGTAGTCCTGCGGCAGGCTGGCGTTGTCGGCTGCCATGTTCTGCACGTTCTCGAAGGCCGAGGCATCCTTGCGCAGGATGCTGATGCCGTTGGTAGTAGCAGCCCACACGCTGCCGTCGGCCATCGGCACCAGGTTGCGCACCTGGTTATCGGCCAGGCTGTGCGGGTCCTTGGCGTCATGCCGGAACAATTGCGCCGGGTGGCCATCGCGCAAGCGGTAAAGCCCGTCATACGTACCCACCAGCAACCCGCCCTGGCAGGGGCACAGCGACAGGATGGGACGGGTATCGAGGTCGGGCACGTGGTAAGGGGTGGCCTTGAGCGTCGCCGGGTCCATCGTCACCAGCCCGCGGGCTCCGAGCACCAGCCGTCCATCGGGGAGGCCGGCGATGGCCTTGACGTCCTGTCCGGCCTGGCCACCGCCGAGCGTGGTACTGCGGATGCGACCGGTGGCCGGGTCTACGCCGACCACGCGCCCCTGGTTGAAGCCGAGCCACACCGTGCCTGCGGTGTCGGTGAACAGGCTGCGGACGTTCTCGTCGGCATCCATGCTGCTGCCGGGAAGGATCACGCTGCCGTCCAGCGTGTAGACGCTGGGTGCACGCGTGTCGTGGCGCGACGCGCCCGATTCGGTCGCGGCCCAGATGCCGCCGGTGCGGTCCACCAGCAACGCGCGCACGATGTTGCCCCCGATCGACGCGGGCTCGGCTCGGTTGTGGCGGATGTCGATCACTTCCCCGGTGTCGGGGTTGTAGGAAGCGATGCCGGCGCCATCGGTGGCAACCCAGATACGGCCGTCGGGTAATTCCACGATGGCGCGCACCGTGCGGCGCTGGATCTGCTCGCTCTCGGCCGACAAGGCCTCCGGTGCATGGATCTGGCCCTTGGCGTCCAGATACACCACGCCTTGCGAACCGCTGCCGAACCAGATCCGGCCGGTGCGGTCTTCATCGATGGCCCAGATATCGTTGGCGAGCGTGGCAGCGCCGGTGTCGTTACCGGCGATGAAGCGGCCGAAGGCTTCCTGGCCGGCGCGCCGCACGAACAGGCCACTGTTGGTGCCGAGCCAGACATTGCCCCGGCTGTCTTCAAGCACCGAGAAGGTCTTGGCGTCGGCTTTGAGCTGCGCGTTCAGCGCCGGCGGCGCCTGTTCGAGCGTGGTGAGATCCGCGTGCAGGTGCGAAAGGCCGTCCTGGGAAGCGATCCAGAAGCCGCCGTCATGGTCGGGCGCCATTCCGAAGATGCGCGCGCCGGTGCCGGTGGCCGCGGAGCTGTCATAGCGAACGAACCGGTTTGTTTTCGGATCGAAGCGTGCGAGGCCGCCGCTATTGGTGCCTATCAGCAGGCCGCCATCGGGCAATGGCAGAAGGTTGCGCACGTAGTTGTCGGGCAGGCTGTCGGGGCTATCGTCGTCCTGACGAAACACCTGCGTGCGGTAACCGTCGTACCGGGCCAGTCCACCCACGGTGCCGATCCAGACCAGCCCGCGCGCGTTCTGGGCCAGCGCAGTGGTGGTGGGGTGGGGCAGGCCACGCTCGACGGTCAGGTGTTCGAAGTCGGCGTCGTGCCAACGTCCCCAACTGCGTGCAATCGATTGTTCGGCGCATGCCGCGGACGGCGCCAGGGCCGCCATGCACAGACCGATCGTCGCCAACACAACGCCCCACCGCTTCACCATCCGGTCTTCAATCTCATCTGGCTGAATGAAGCCGGATGCGCCGGCTGTCCCCCCATTCGGCGCGACACGGGTTACCCCATGACGTGCGCGCATGCGCGGAGCATGCCCGAGTTCATAAGATCTTGCAGTATCTCGTTTGAGAGTCTTGCCTAACCAACTCATTCTATTATAGGTGAGGGTGGCACTCGCACGGGGATACGCATGGTTCCAGGCAATCGCTTCTTCCGGACCGGGTGCCTGGCACTCGCCCTCGTGTCGGTTACTGCCCTGGCACAGGATGACCCGGCGTCCCGCCTTGCCATCCACAGCGACGCCACCGGCCACGAACGGTTCCTGGCCGTGCACGGCCAACGCGCACTGATCCAGGGCCTGAACGGCGGGGGCCTGGAAGTGTTTGCCTTTCCCTTCCAGATCGTTGGCGGATTGCAGGCAAGTTTTCGCCACGAAGGTTCGGTAAGCCTTGTGGACAGCGCAAGCCTGCTGCGCGGGATCGACTACGCACCCGATGGCATCACCCGTACGTATGTGGGTACGGATTATGTCGTCCGCGAGAAGTTGTTCGTGCCTCGCGATGCGGCCGCCGCCGTGGTCACCTATAGCGTGCAAAGCCCACATCCGTTGGACATCGTGGTGAGTTTCAACCCCGTGCTTGATCTCATGTGGCCTGGCAGCATCGGCGGCCAATCAGTGAAGTGGGACGAAAAGAGCTCGGCTTATGTGCTGTTCGAGCCCTCCATGCGCTATGGCGCCTTCGTCGGCTCGCTGGATGTCGACGCGCACGACACGCCCTCGAACAATGCGCTGGAATCCAACAGCGGCCGCCAGCTGCGCATATCGCTCAAGGCTGGCGGCAAGGGTGGCCACGATGCGCGGCTGGCCTTCGGCATGCTCGAATCGGGCAATGCCGATGCAGGCTTGGCCCTGCGATCGCTGTTGTCGTCATTGCCTGCAGCGGAGGCTGCGCAACACCGGCACGTGGCCGAAGTGCTCGACGGGGGCATCCGCATCCACACCCCCGATGACGACGTCAACAGCATGCTGTCGTGGGCCGCCATCGCCCTCGACCAGGCCTGGGCGTGCAACCCCCAGCTTGGCTGCGGGTTCCTGGCCGGATTCGGGCCCTCGCGTGAGGCACGGCGCGCGCAATACGAGTGGTACTTCGCCGGCGACGGATTGATCGCCAACGACGCGATGATCGCCACCGGACGCTACGCCCGGGCGCGGGAGGAACTGGAGTTCATCCTCAGGCACCGCGATGAGAAAACCGGAATGATCTGGCACGAGATGAGCCAGAGCGCGGGCCTGATCGACTGGAGCCGCTATCCGTACATGTTCGTGCACGTGGACATCACCTACCAGTTCCTTTCAGCGGTGGATCGCTATGTGCGTGCCTCCGGCGACACGCGCTTTGCCAGCGAGCATTACGATGCGCTGGCGCAGGCCTATGCGTATGGCGCAAGCCTGGTCGGCAGCGGCGGCTACCCCCGGATTCCTGCCGGCAAGGAAGGGCACAACGAGCAAGACAAACTTGGCGATGAGCTCTCCCTCTCCATCGCCTGGCAGCAAGCCGCCGGGGCCTTCGCCCACCTTGCCTCGGTGGCCGGTCACGCCGATGACGCCGCCCGCGCCGGCGCCGCTGCCGAACAGGCGCGCGCGGGGGTACTCAAGCGCTATTGGGTGGGCGGGGCCTGGATCGACGCCTACACGCCTGAGGGTAAGCCGGTGCATGCGCGCGGGTCCGGTGCGATGTCGTTGATCGATCTGCACGTGCTTTCCCCAGAACAGGAAAACGCGATACTGGATCAGCTGGCCACGGCCGATTTCCAGACCGACTGGGGCATGCGCAACATCCCGCGGTCCACGCCCGGCGCAGATCCCAATTCCTACGCCAATGGCAGCGTCTGGGCCATCCACACGGCGCACGTGGCCACGGCCTACTGGGCAGCTCATCGTCCCTGGACGGCGTCGGCCATGTTCGATGCCCTGGTGGCCTGGAACCGGCTCGATTCCCCGGGGCACATCCATGAAGTGGCGGCTGGCGACATCTGGCATCAACAGGTGGAGTCCGTGCCGGAGCAGACGTGGTCATCGTCGGGCGTGCTGACGATGGCGGTGGATGGCTTGCTCGGCCTCTCTTTCCCCGCTGGCCAGGGGTTAAGTTTTTCCCCGCACCTGCCAGCGGCATGGGACTACGTTGGAGCGGACAATATCCCCGTCCCGGGTGGCAAGCTTGGTATCCGCATGTCCCGGACAGGCAAAGGATTTGCCTTCGACATCGACAACAGCGGCTCGACGGTGCACATCGCCTTGTCGCCCCAACTTCCACTGAGCGCTCGCCTGACCGGCGCGACGGTAGCGGGCAGGGCCGCCCAGGCCACGGTGGCGAGCCATGGCGAAGAGTCCCATGCCTCCCTGGGCGTCGATGCCGCGAAGGGCATAACCCGCGTGGAGCTGATGTTCGAAGGTGGCGTCGATATCGGGGTACCTCGTGCGACCCCCGTTCCCGGCGACACCAGCCATGGCGCGAAGATCACCCGGATTCACCTGGCATCGTCCGTTCTCACCATCGAGGCCGATGTCACAGATTCGGCCGCCTCCACGATTCGTATACGTGCTCCTGGGATAATCCCAACCGCTGACGGGGCCGAAGTGCACCGCGTGACCGCTGACAGCTTCGACATCACGCCGAAGCCGTCGGGCCGGTCCGGCTATCGCCACGTCAGTCTGGTCGTTCGCCTCGCCCCTGACGGGTAGCGGACGGGCCTTAAGGGGGCGATTTCTGGCAGTGTTTTTCCCGGTCACGGGTAAACTGGGCTGCGTGAGGCGGCGGCCCCACGGAGGGTGCGCGGTGGGCGACAGCAAACACATCGATTTCAACGACGATACGGCCGTGGCCTACTGGTGCGGTGCCTTCTGCTGCAGCCCCCATGACCTGCGCCTGGCCGCGGAAGAACTGGGTACCCACGAGGCCGCTCCGATCGGCATGCTGCTGGCCGAACCCGCCAGGCGATCCCTGCGGGAAACACCCTGATACGTAACAGCCGATGCGCTATGCTCGCCGCGACAGGCGTGGGGGACACGCCGCGAGGGGCAAGCCATGGTAACGATCATCCTCCTGGTCATCGTCGTCGCGCTGGTTGCGTACGCGGTATCCATTTACAACGGCCTCGTCACCGCGAAGAACGGTTACAAGAACGCCTTCGCCCAGATCGACGTGCAACTCACCCGACGGCATGACCTCATCCCCAACCTGGTAGAAGTGGCCAAGGGCTACCTGGCCCACGAGCGCGGCACCCTGGAAGAGGTGATCCAGGCACGTAACGCTGCTGTTTCGGGCCTGGCCGCGGCCAAGGCCAACCCCGGCGATCCCGCCGCCATGCAGAACCTCTCCGCCACCGAGAATTCGCTGACGCAGGGCCTGGGCCGGTTGTTTGCGCTCAGCGAGGCCTACCCGGACCTCAAGGCCAACACCACGATGATGCAGTTGTCCGAGGAGCTCACCTCCACCGAGAACCGCGTCGCCTTCTCCCGCCAGGCCTATAACGACTCGGTAATGAACTACAACAACCGCCGCGAAACCTTCCCGGGCTCGCTGCTGGCCGGTGGCTTCCCGGCAGCCGAACAGCTGGCGCTGGAAAACCCCGCCGCCCGCGAGGCGCCGAAGGTCTCCTTCACCTAAGCCCTCGGCCGTCCAGGCATGGATTTCTTCGCCCAGCAGGCACGGATGCGCGGCACCAGTCGCCGCCTGGTGTTCCTGTTCGTGCTTGCCATCCTCGGCATCGTCTTCGTGGTCGATGCCGTGGTGTGGTTTGCTTGGGGTCACCACCGCACGCCGGAAGACGGCCAGGTGGTGCAGTCGTCGGTGGGCCTGCTGGTGATGAGTTCGGCTGCGGTGCTGGCGGTGATCGCCGGTGCCACGCTGTTCCGAATGGCCAGTCTGCGGGGCGGCGGCTCGGCCGTGGCATTGCAGATGGGCGCACGGCAGATCCCGCCCGATACCAACGATCCGGACCTGCGCCGGCTGCGCAATGTGATCGAAGAAGTGGCCATCGCCGCCGGCGTGCCGATGCCCGACATCTTCATCATGGAAGAAGAAATGGGCATCAACGCGTTCGCCGCGGGCTACGCGCCCACGGATGCCGCGGTTTGCGTCACGCGTGGTGCGCTGGCCATGCTCACGCGCGATGAACTGCAAGGCGTGATAGCGCACGAGTTCTCGCACGTGATCAACGGCGACATGCGCCTGAACATCAAGTTGATGGGCCTGCTGTTCGGCATTCTGGTGCTTACCATCATCGGCCGGCAGGTCCTTTGGTGGGGTCCGGGCGCCGGACGCAAGCGCGACAACAACGGCATCGTGTTGGTGGGCCTGGCGCTGGTGGTGGCCGGATGGATCGGCTATTTCTTTGCCCGGTTGATCCAGGCCGCGGTGGCGCGTTCGCGTGAAAGCCTGGCCGATGCTTCGGCCGTGCAGTTCACCCGTCAGACGTCCGGCATCGCCGGTGCGCTGAAAAAAATCGCCCGCGCCGAAGAAGGCTCGCGCCTGCAGCGGGCCAATGCCCAGGAAGTGGCGCACATGCTGTTCGGCGAGGCCGGGCGTTTCAATTCACTGTTCGCCACTCACCCACCGATCTACGACCGTATCCGTGCGCTGGAGCCTGAATTCGATGCCCAGGCGCTTGAGCGTGAGCCGCCGCCGGAACCGCTGTACCAGCAAGCCGACGAGCCACCGCCGGTGCCGGCGGGACCGCATCGCTCACCGTGGGATGCGGTAAGGGGGCAGGGCGGTTCAGCACCGGTGGTGCCGATCCCCGGCGTCACCGACCCACGCTCACCGCTGAATATTCCCGGCGTGATGATCGCCGCCGGCGCGGGCCTGGCCTCGCAAGCGGATGCCTCCGCCGCGGTTGCGGCGCAAGTGGGCTCTGCCGATGCGTCCGACCTGCAACGCGCCGAGGCGATCCGCAAGGGTCTTCCCGATGACCTGCGCCAGGCGGTACGCAATTCGGAGAAGGCGCAGGCGGTGTTGCTGGCCATGGCGCTGGGCAACGGCCCCCAGCGCGAAGCACAGCTGAAGATCATCGACAGCATGGGCGGCAACGAGCCGCGCGCCGAAGTGCTGGCCGTGGAACCGATGGTGCGGGCGCTTGATCCCGGCCAGCGCCTGCCGATCGCCTTGCTTGCCTTCCCTGCACTAAGGCGGTGGTCCGGTCGTGCGATCACAGTGTTGATCAATGCGCTGAACCAGATGGCGCATGCCGACGGCCAGGTGGACCTGGATGAATACTGCCTGGTGAAGCTGGTGACGGTGCAACTGTCCGAGGCACTGAACCCGCGGAATATTCCCCTGCCGGGGACCGGCAAACTTGCCGCCGCGCGCGGCAGTTTCGCCCTGGTCTGCGCCGTGATGGCGCAATTCGGCAACGACGACCCGCTGGCCGCGCGCAAAGCGTGGCAGGCAGGCATGAACGAAGCGCTGGCCGGTGATACCTCCGCCTATGCGCCGCCACCGGATGATTGGCAGGCTGCACTCGACGCTGCGCTGGCCGAACTCGACCGCCTGGCGCCGATGTCCAAGGAACTCGTGGTACGTGGGCTTACCAGTGTGATCATGGCCGACGGCAAGTTGCGGGGCGTGGAAGCGGAACTGCTGCGGGTGATCTGCGCCACCTTGCACTGCCCGCTTCCGGCGTTGGCTTGATCTTAGGCTGGGGAACGGCCCGGACCGTGGCAAAAGAACCGGTAATTCGCTGTCCCTTGTGTGAGTGGGTGCCAAAGGCCGATAGTCGCTGGGTCTGTGCGCCGAGCGAGCCGGGTGCGGGATGCCTGACTTCATGGAATACCTTCTGGACGGCAGCTTGTTGTCCAGGCTGCGGCCACTCCTGGAGCCGCACCCAGTGCCTGTCGTGCAAGAAGACGTCGCCGCATCAGGATTGGTATTTCTTTCCGCCGGACGAGGAGCTGGCGAAGGATCGCGAGCGGGGGCTGGAGTCGACGCATTGAGGCGTGAGAGGTTGATTTTTTGATTTATATGGCAAATAATCGCCAATACCGAGCTTTTTTTGATGTATAAATCAAATGCAAATACTTCCGGAATTGGGCGCTGCCGTGGCCTCCCGTCGCAAACACCTTGGCCTTAAGCAGGGCGAGGTAGCTGCCATGTCCGGCGTGTCGCAGGAGGTACTGTCTCGCTTCGAGCGAGGCAAGGTGGCCGAATTTGGGTCGCGCAAGCTGCTGGCTATCCTTGGTGTGCTCGGCATGGAAATCCAGTTCGTGCCGTTTATACCCGCAGGTTCCCTGGACGACCTTCGCTTGGAGCGTGGGGGTGGGTCGTGACGCTATCGGTTTATGTCCAGGGACGAGAAATTGGTTCGCTTCAGTCCGTAGGCGATTTCAAGAGTTCGATGGCGTACTCGTCGAGCGCCGATCCTGAGGATTTCGTGTCGTTGACGATGAGCGTTCGCGGCGAGCCCTATGTCTGGGATGACGTCCTTCATCCGTTTTTCCAGATGAACCTTCCTGAGGGATATCTTCTGCAGGTCCTGCAGGAGCAATTTGGGCCGGTTGTGGGCGCAAGCCCCATGGCCCTCCTGTCGGTCATCGGAAAGAACATGATCGGCAGGGTGCAGGTTGCGCCAGAAGGTGCAAGACTCGACGAGTCCGTGCAGCCTGTCGATGTCGAAGCACTACTTCAAGGCGATAATTCAGAAGAGCGATTCGCCGACCTCGTGCGCCTGCACGCATCCAGTGGTGTTTCCGGCGTGGTGCCGAAGTTTCTTGATGCATCGGAAGAACGTCTCCAAGGACACGGAAAAGCCACGATTTGCAGTCATCGCCATGTCATCAAAGGATCGTCGCGGCAGCTCCCATTTGTATCGTTGAACGAGCATCTGTGCATGGAGATTGCGCGGCGGGTGATGCCTTCTGCAAGCACGCGTGTTTCGAACGATGGCCAGGCCATCGTCGTGGATCGGTTCGACGTCGACGAGCAAGGCAAGCGATGGCGAGGGATGGAGGATTTTTGCTCATTGCTCGGATTGCGTCCGTCAGCAAAGTACGAGACCACCTGGGAACGGATTGCCAAGGCCATTAGGAACCTCGTTCCGGCCGAGGGTCGCGGTTCCGTGTTTGGCGACATGACATCGCTCATGCTGCTCACCTACGCGCTCCGAAATGCCGATTGCCATGCAAAGAACGTCGCGTTGCTCTATACGGGACGGCAAGGCATCCAACTGGCGCCTGCGTATGACGTCATTACCACAGCGGCCTATCCAGAGTTCGCCAGGAACCCTCCTGCCATCGGATTCATGGGGAAGAAGACCTGGGACCCGGGCGCAAATCTTCGGGACTTCATCGCCAACGTGTTTCAGGTGCCGCAACGGCACCAGGCGGAGATAGTCGAGGCGATTGGTGATGCGATGGTGGAAGTGGGACCCATGGTTCGCCAGGCCATGGCCGATCACCCGGGATTCGTCGATATCGGCAAGAGAATGCTCGCCGCCTGGAGCGAAGGTCTCTTATCGCTGCGCGACAAACGAATCTACTCAATGGGCAATGTTGATCTTGGCGGCGCTTTTACGGGCTTCTCCGATGTAGCGCCCAGCCCGAAGGCGCGCAAGGTGATTGGTCGCTCTACGTTGCTTGGCAAGCGTTGACTTCGCCAGCTCATTGATGGCTTGGAAAAAGGGCCAGGCGGATCGATCTAAGCGTCCAGCGCCCGGGTTTCATGAAGCCGCCGCAAGTCCAGGTGCAGGACCCCATCCACCTCCGTCACCACGTCGGCGAACTGGTGGTCGATGAGAATGTCCTTGCGGGCGTAGCTGTGGCTGCCCTGCGACTGCGCTGCCAGCAGGGTATCCACGCCGCCCACCATCGCGGCCAGGATAAAACGCTCGCTGCCCAGGAGCGCCTTGAGCAGTTCGCTGCCGGGTTCCAAGAGGTGCACGAGCGTCCACGACAGGCTGAGCATCGGGAGGTGCGCATGGACCAGCGGCAGCTCCACCAGCCGCCGGTAGGTGCCGCCGTTGGATTCGTCCACGCGCTGCAGCCATGACAGCTGGGCGGTGACGTCGGCCAGCGGGCGCGTGCGGATCGATGCCAGGCGCACCATCAGCGCCGGTTCGCCGTGGTACAGGCCAATCACAGCGACCTTGCTGAAGACGATGCTGGCGCGCGGTCGCGCGAAGCGGGCGAAGATCAGGCCGGTGTTGGTGGCGGTAAAGAATAGGCCCAGCAGGATCTCGAACGCGGCGATCGAGTGCCCCAGGTGGCTGGCTGGCGCCATGTTGCCGTAGCCCACGGTGGCCAGGGTTTCCACCGAGAAGAAAAAACCGTCGGTGAAGGAGTACGGCGCAGCATTGGCGATGGCGCCGGGGAAGGCAGCGTATATCGCGCCGAACGAGACATTGATGCCGATGAATGCCAGCGTGACCAGGCCGACGAAAGTCGGCCAGGACATTTCCATCGTGCGGTAATAAAGGTCGCTGAGCGGATGCGGTCCGCCGACCTTGAAGGCGTGGAAGCCGCCGAGGTCGATGCGCTTGCGGTGGGGATGTTTGAAGGGAGGCATGCGCCTAGTATGCAACGTTCGACGCTTAGATCAGGGTCTGGATGAGGCCGGGTCGATGACGTCAGTGAGCATGCTGGCTGACGGCGGTCGGGGATAGACGAGGTCTACCTCAGGGGATTCTGACAGCGAGCCCAGGAAGTCTTCGACCTCCCGCTTGGAGGACAGCACCACCACCCGCTTGGCGCCGCGCATGGCATCGAGCTGCTGCATCAGCGCCGGACGACGCGTGCCGGGATAGGCAAGGATCCACCACACGAACGACAGATCCAGCCGCTCCTTGCACCCCTCCGCGCCGATGTCCGGCCGCACGTGGCCCCGGTACTGCCACCAGCGGCGAAGCACGCGCCACAGACACAGCAGCCGGGGCATGTCCAGGAACACCACGGTGTCGCAGGCAGCGATGCGGCGCTCCAGCGTGCCGCCATAGTTA
>NZ_DATHFX010000028.1:0-3294 GCF_035317885.1 Pinirhizobacter sp. | reverse complement strand
CAAGCAGCGGCTGAAGCCCGACGGCATCTGGTACACCGCCACCACCGGCATCTGGCAAACGG
This sequence comes from Pinirhizobacter sp., assembly GCF_035317885.1. Lineage (GTDB taxonomy): Bacteria > Pseudomonadota > Gammaproteobacteria > Xanthomonadales > Rhodanobacteraceae > Pinirhizobacter. The sequence continues at coordinate 3,232 of NZ_DATHFX010000028.1, read as the reverse complement.
TCTGGCTGGAGCCGGTTGCGCCGGTGCACATCGAACGCATGGACATGACGGCGGACCTCGATCACACAAGGCTCGCGGTGGTGCCGCACGTGGAAGGCGGCGCGGACACGAAGGTACGCGTGACAGTGAGCTCGAAAGGCACGAAGGTCGGCGAGGCCACCGGTGCCGCCAACGGCAGCATCAACGTGCCGGTGCCGCGTGCCCATCCCTGGACGCCGGATGATCCTTTTCTCTACGACGTGAAGGCCGAGGTGCTCGACGGCGGCAAGACCGTGGACACCGTGGGCTCATACATCGGCATGCGTACGATGAAGCTTGCGAAGGTGGGCAAATTCCTCCGTCCGGTGCTCAACGGCAAGTTCGTGTTCCAGATGGGCGCGCTCGACCAGGGCTTCTGGCCCGACGGCATCTATACCGCGCCCACCGGCGAAGCCCTGCGCTCGGACATCGACAAGGCCAAGGCCATGGGCCTGAACCTGCTGCGCAAGCACATCAAGATCGAGCCGCAGCGCTGGTACTACTGGGCCGACCACCTGGGCATCCTGGTGTGGCAAGACATGCCCGCCACGCGTGACCACCACGTGCCCGATAGCGCGGGCAAGCAACAATTCGAACACGAACTCCACATCATCATCGACCAGTTGCGCAACACCACCTCGATCGTCACCTGGGTACCGATGAACGAAGGATGGGGCGAATACGACCCTGCCCGCCTGGCCGACGAGGTGAAGAAGCAGGATCCCACCCGCCTGGTAAGCAACAACTCGGGTTCCAACTGCTGCGGCTTCGATGGTGGCAACGGCGACTTCAAGGATGACCACATCTATGTGGGCCCGGGCGAGACCGTACCCACCGCCACGCGTGCCGCTTCACTGGGGGAATTCGGTGGCCTGGGCCTGGTGGTAAAGGGGCACCTGTGGCCGGCGAAGAAAAAATTCGACTACGAGCAGCAAGCCGATGCGCAAGCCATGGCCACGCGCTACGAGGGCCTGCTGGCGGAGGTCGCCAAACGCGTGCCCTTCGGCTTGTCCGCCGCGATCTACACCCAGGTCACCGACGTGGAAACCGAACTCAACGGCTTCCTTACCTACGACCGTGAAGTGATGAAGATGCCCGTCGAGCGCGTGAGGAAAGCCAACCAGACGGCCATCGATGCCGCCAAAGAGCAAGATCGGTGATGCCTAACGGGTAACCGCCGTCGCGTCGACCTCAAGCAGGAGGTCGTCGCGAACCAGCCGCTTCACCTCCACCAGGGTACTGGCCGGCGGATGCGCCGTGTCGACGTACTTGTCGCGGACGGCGCGAAGCGCTGGCACCTTGGTGGCGTCGGTGACATAGAAGGTGAGTTTCACCACGTTCGCGAACGAGGCGTGCGCTGCCTTCAGGGCGGTATCGATGTTGGCGAACACCTGTTCGGCTTGCGCCGCGAAGTCGTCCTTGCCGACCAGCTTGCCGTCCTTGTCCAGTGCCACCTGCCCCGAAAGGTAAATGGTATGGCCCGGGGGCACTACCACGACGTGCGTGTAACCCATCGGCCGGGAAAGGCCGGGAGGATTGATGAACTGTGCATCCTGCGCGGCGGCGCCAAGCGGCAGGAAAAGAAGAGTGGCAACCAGGATCTTCAGATGCATGCGTTCTACTCCGTTGCAGGTGTGCCTGTGTTGAACAGCTTGAACTCGCGAATTTCGGCGGTGCCGACGCTGGACTGGATATTCAGGCGGATTCTCGCTGCCGTGACGGCTGGAAACCTGTCGAGCTTGAGATGGCCAATGGCCTGCCCTTCGGCGATGGTCACCCAGGTGTTCCCGCGCATCACTTCGATCGCATAACGGCGGACATGCTGGCCCGCGTCAAGACGCTCCATGGCGATGGCGCTGTCGAAGGTGACGGGCTTGGGGAAATTGACGTTGAGTTCCGCGTGCGAGCTGCCTTCAGGTGCCGACCAGAAGGTCGCAGGGTCATTATCCAGCGCACGCCTGGCTTCGGCATTGTCCGCATTTTCGCCCGCGATCAGGTTCGCCGAATTGCCATACCGGTGTTCCAGCGTCGCGCCGAGTTCTGCCAGCCGCGTAACGTCCGCCTCGGGCAATAGCCCGTGCGTATTGGGTGCGATGCCAAGCATCAACTGTCCACCCCGCCCCACGCTCATTTCCCACGTGCTCACGAGCTCGTCCACGGTTTTAAGGCTGGCGGCGAAATCGGGCTTTGAGCTGAAAAACCAATGATCCTTGTGCAGTGGCGTATCCACTTCCACCGGCCGCCAGCGGAGCTCGCCGTGGCGGTCGATCACATTCCAGGTCTCACCTTCCGTGGCACCGTGTTCGTTCCCGGCCCAGCGAATATCGCCGTAACTGAAAAGCGCGACATCGGCGAACACCATGGTGTTGGGCTGGTAGGTGCGCAATTCCTCGATGTAATGGTCGAAATCGTAGACGTGTCCGGCGCTACCGGCGCCATCGAGCCACCATTCCACCAGCGGGCCATAGCCCGTGGCCAGCTCGTCCAGTTGCGCGGCGTAGTACTTATCGTAGGCCGCTTTGTCTGCGTATTTCGGTTCATGGCGGTCCCACGGTGACAGGTACACGCCGAAACTTAAGCCTGCCTTGCGCGCCGCTTCCGATGTCAGCTTCACCAGGTCGCCCTTGCCGTGCAGCCACGGGCTGGACTTCACCGAGTAATCGCTTTGTTCGGTGGGCCACAAGCTGAAACCATCGTGGTGCTTGGCAACCAGCACCATGTAGCGCGCGCCCGCGGCTCGCACCGCCCGGGCCCACTGGCCCGGGTCAACATGGTCGGGATTAAACACCGACGCCGGCGCCGTGCCATCACCCCATTCCCGATCCAGAAAAGTATTGGTGCCGAAGTGAACGATCACGCCGAACTGCAGGTCCTGCCAGGCCACCTGCTGCGGCGAAGGCAAGGTGGTGGCGAAGTTCTGGCCGTCCGCCACGGCTATCGCGGGCAATGCCAGCATCAGCAACAAGGACAACGCGCGCGTTCGGATGGCTGGCAGGGGCATGCGGGGATTCCGTTTTTCGGCCTGGAGGGAATTAAGTTTGTAGTACATTTTGCCGATGGTATCGAGACGTCATTTCATCAAGGCTGCCTCCGTGGCCGCCCTGACCCTTCGCGGCGCCCCGCTCGCCACGGCCTTCGCAAGCGGGGTCAGAGTAAATACTCTGACCCCTAACACCAGCACCGCAGGTACGCTTCGTTGCATCAACGTGGTGAA
>NZ_DATHFX010000027.1:0-5861 GCF_035317885.1 Pinirhizobacter sp. | reverse complement strand
AGCAAGACTTCCCCGCTCAGCGATGACGAGGCTGCGAACCTCAAGAAGCAGGGCGAGTCGATTTTCGCCAAGGGCAAGGGCGGCAAGTAAGTCGTCTGGTTTCATTCGGGACAAAAAAACGCCGGCGAAAGCCGGCGTTTTTCTTTGCCTGTTGGTAGGAGATCAGAAACCGATCTTCATCCCCAGGTTCACGCTGTTGTACTTCTGCGAGTCGTCGCTGAAGCGGCCGCTGTAACCGATCCAGCTGACCACGCTGTCGGAAAGCTGCGCCATCAGGCCGAGGTCGGCCGTGCCCCAGGTCTTGTCGGGGTTGAAACCCGGCAGCACGAACGTGCCGCTCATCGACACCAGGCCCGCTTCGATGTCGCGCGGGTCGGCCTTGCTGTCGCGGTTGAAGGACACTTCGGCGTACGGGTGCAGCGCCAGTTCGTGCGCCGTCCAGTTGCCCTGCAGGCGCCAGCCCACGGTGGAGATCAGTGCCTTGCGCTCCTGGCGGCCGAAGGTCATCGCCGACGAATCATCGCCACTTTCGTTGTACGGGTCGACCTTGTTGTTCTGCCATTCGAAGTTGACGAAGGGGCCGGTCTTGATCGAATCCGAACCGAACCACCAGCCGCCGGTCAGCGCGGCGTCCAGGTGCGAACCGCTGGTGTTGCCTGACTCGGTGCGGATGGCGGACCCGAGGGCGAACTTGCGGTCGATGTCGTTGTAGCTGAGCTGGCCGAAGCTGCCGATGGCACCGAAGTAACCGCCACCCTGGTGGTAGAAGGCGTACAGGGAGCCGGCCAGGTCCTGCATCTTGTAGCCACCCTCGCCGCCGCGGAAATCGGCATCGGTCTGGCTCAGGCCCAGGGCGACGCCAGCGGACCAGTGTTCGGCGAGCTTTGCATCGGCGCCGACGGTAAGGTTCACGTTGTCGGCATCGGTCTTCACCGAATTGCCGTTGCCTTCGTACTTCTGCTTGCCGTAGTCGACCACGGCGAACAGGCGGCTGTCGCTGCCGAAGTTGTCAGCCAGCATCTGGTTGGTCAGTGCATGCACGTGTGCGGCATGCGTGGCCATCGGGGCCTCGCCCAGGAGGGAGATCTTCTCCGGCGCGCTCAGGATCGACAGCGCGTACTGGCCCAGCAGAGCGTGGGCGGCGCCCGTGGGGTGGATGCCGTCGGCGAACAGGTAGGTCTGCCCGGCGGTCGGCGACACCAGGGTGGCCGGCGTGCACTGGATGGAGCTGGCCGTGGTGCAGGCAGGCGTGGTGACGTTGGTGAAGCCGTACTTGCCCGGCTGGGCGATGATTTCGTTCAGCAGGGTATAGGTGTTGATCGGCACGATGCCCTTGCCCAGCTGGGCAAGGCCCCCGCTGAGTACGCCGTTGTAGGCCAGGGCCAGGGTGCTGGCGCCGGACGACGCGGCTGCGCCCTGGGACATGGCGGCCGGCGTCTTCCCGATGTCGGGAATATTGAAGACGACGATGGTCTTGGCGCCGGCCGTCTGCAGGGCCTTGATCGCACCCACTTCCTGCGTGGCGGCCACGGCGGCGGTCTGCAGCGCGGCGGCCTGGGATGGGGCGGCCGTGGCACCCAGCAGGTCGTTCGCGCCGATCCAGACGCTGTACAGGGCGTGCGGATCGGCGTGTCCGCCGTTGGCCGCGAGGTAACCGCCCACCTGGCTCAGCACGGAAGGTGCCGGCGGCAGGGCGACGTTGGTCGCCACCATGGCGCCGCCGTAGGCATAGTCCGTGCCGCCGCTCAACGAGGGGGTGAGGTTATAGCCGTAGGCGCTGGCGATATTCTCGATCGCCGTGGTGCTGGGATTGGTGGTGAAACGCAGGGGCACCGGCGAGCCCAGTTCCTTGGCGATGTTGCCGGCATCACTCAGGCTGTCGCCGAATGCAACGACCTTGGTGAAATCGGTGGCCTGGGCGGCAGCGGAGAACAGCAGCGCCGTGGTGACGGCCGCTGCGAGGTGGCGAAGACGTGGCATGCGTAAGACCCCTGGTCGAGCTGTGTTAGAGAATCGTTACGTTAATGCAACACATACGGAAGCGCATGTTGCAATGCGCCATAAGAAATCGCCCATTTTCGGCACTTTTAGGCGGGTATATCCAGCGGCGACCTGATTCCGGCAAGAGAGGACCGTCGAGCGTGGCAAAAGAAAAGCCGGCATTCGCCGGCTCTTCAACTTGCCACTCGTGGGGTTGCCTATAGGCGACGACCTCGAGGACCTATTTCTTCAATGCCTTTGAGAACGCATCGGCGAACGCACTACTGGCAGGCGCTGGCGCGGATTTGGGCGGGGCTGGCGGACGCCGATCGCCACCGCCACGCGGGCCGCGATTGCCGCCAGCATTGCCATCACGCTCCGCGGGCTTGCCGCCGCGCGCCTCGCCAGGCACATCATCCAGCCGCATCGACAACCCGATGCGCTTTCGCGGAAGGTCTATTTCCATCACCTTGACCTTGACGATATCGCCGGCTTTCACCGCATCGCGTGGGTCCTTGACGAAGGTGTGCGACAACGCCGATACGTGGACCAGGCCATCCTGGTGCACGCCAATGTCGACGAAGGCGCCAAACGCGGCCACGTTGGTGACGCGGCCTTCCAGCACCATGCCCACGGCGAGGTCTTTCAGGTCTTCCACGCCTTCGGCGAATGATGGCGCGACGAATTCGGGGCGCGGGTCGCGGCCGGGTTTCTCCAGTTCCTTCAGGATGTCGCGCACGGTGGGCACGCCGAAGGTCTCGTCGGTGAACTGCTCGGGTTTCAACCCGCGCAGGAAAGAGGTATCGCCGATGATGTTGCGTACTTCACGCCCGCATGCCTTGAGGATGCGCTCGACCACCGGATAGGCTTCCGGATGCACGGAGCTCGCATCCAGCGGATTGCTGCCGCCGGCGATGCGCAGGAAGCCGGCGCATTGTTCGAAGGCCTTGTCGCCCAGGCGGGGCACCTTCAACAATTCCTTGCGGCTGCCGAATGCACCGTGCGCGTCGCGGTGCTTCACCACGTTCTCTGCCACGCTCGATGACAAACCCGCCACGCGCGCGAGCAACGGCGCGGAAGCGGTGTTCACGTCAACGCCCACGGCGTTCACGCAGTCCTCCACGCGAGCATCGAGCGCGCGGGCCAGCTTCACCTGGTTCACGTCGTGCTGGTACTGGCCCACGCCGATCGCCTTGGGTTCGATCTTCACCAGCTCCGCCAGGGGATCCTGCAGGCGGCGCGCGATGGACACCGCGCCGCGGATGGAAACGTCAAGTTCCGGGAATTCCTTCGATGCAAGCTCCGATGCGGAGTACACCGAGGCGCCGGCTTCGCTCACCACGAGCTTGGAAAGGCCAAGATCCGGGTGTTTCTTCATCACTTCGGCGGCGAGCTTGTCCGTCTCGCGCGAGGCCGTGCCGTTGCCAATGGCGATCAGGTTTACGCCGTGCTGCTTCGACAACGCCGCGATGCGGGCAAGGGACTGGTCCCACTGGTTGCGCGGTTCGTGCGGGTAGATGGTGTCGAAGGCCAGCAGCTTGCCCGTGGCATCGACAATGGCGAGCTTGCAACCGGTGCGGATGCCCGGGTCCAGGCCCATCACCACCTTGTTGCCGGCAGGTGCGGCAAGAAGGAGGTCTTTCAGGTTGTCGCCAAATACGCGGATGGCTTCGTCGTCGGCGCTCTCACGCACGCGACCGAACAGGTCGAGCGTGAGATGCAGGTGCAGCTTCACGCGCCAGGTCAGACGTATGGTTTCGCGCAGGAAGGCATCGGCCGGGCGTTTGCGGTCGACGATGCCGGCGCGGGCGGCGACCCGGCCTTCGCCCTGGGCGTGGCCCTGCTCGGCATCGTTGCCGGGGATGAGGTCGAGCTCGATGATTCCCTCGTTGCGCGCGCGCATCAGCGCCAGCAGCCGGTGCGAGGGAATTTTCGCCACGCTTTCCATGTGGTCGAAGTAGTCGCGGAACTTCGCGCCTTCGTTTTCCTTGCCTTCCACCACGCGGGCCTTGATCTGGCCGACGTCCCACATCCAGTCGCGCAGCTCGCCCACCAGATGGGCGTCCTCGGCGATGGTTTCCATCAGGATGGCGCGGGCGCCATCGAGCGCGGTGCGGACATCGGCTACGCCTTTTTCAGCGTCAACGAAGGTAGCGGCCAGTGCATCGGGATCTTGCGTGGGATCTTCGCGCAGCGTCGTGGCCAGCGGTTCCAGGCCCGCCTCGCGCGCGATCTGCGCCTTGGTGCGGCGCTTGGGCTTGTAGGGCAGGTAGAGGTCTTCCAGGCGTGCCTTGGTGTCGGCCTCGTCGATATCGGCCTTCAGCGCGTCGGTGAGCTTGCCCTGCTCGGTGATGGAGTCGAGGATGGCCTTGCGGCGGTCTTCCAGCTCGCGCAGGTAGCGCAGGCGCTCTTCGAGCAGGCGCAGCTGGATGTCGTCCAGTCCGCCGGTGACTTCCTTGCGGTAGCGGGCGATGAACGGCACGGTGGCGCCGCCGTCGAGCAGTTCCACCGCCGCACGCACCTGTTGGGGCTTGGCGGCGATGTCCTGGGCAATGCGTTGTTCGATCGAGAGCATGCTTGATGCGGGTTCCGTTGATACGAATCCCGCATCATAGCAAGCGCGGTCAGGCGCTGAATGAGCCGTCGTCGTTGCGCGGCGCGGGCTGTTGCGGGTTGTTCCGGGCGGCGCTGGCGCGCCCGTTCACCACCAGGGTGCTGGCCATCATGTCGTGCAGGGCCTGCTTGCGTTCGGTCCAGCCGGCCATCATGTAGCCGATGCATAGCGTGAGCGAGCTGATGATCTTGCCGAAATGACGGCCGGTGGCCCGCAGGAAACTGATGCGCCGCCCTTCGTCGTCGGTCACGCGGATACCCATGGCGAGCTTGCCCGGCGTGGCCTGCATGGCGGAGCTTTCGCACAGGGCGAAGTAGGCCCAGGTCACCAGCATTTGTACGCCGAACACCGGCAGCATCGCGCTCCAGTAGGCACCGTAGGCGGCCATCACCACCGCCGGGTCGCTGTTGGCGTTTTCGATGGTGTGCATCATCGCCGTCTGGGCGGCGGTGCCGCCGAGCAGGTTGATGATGATGAGGTTCGGGATCCACAGGATGAACCCGTCCAGGATGTAGGCCAGCAGGCGCTTCCAGAAGCCGGCGTAGGGTTGTGGGTCGGCCACCCATTGCTGTGGCGGTGGTGGTGCCGGCGGCATGGGCGTGGCGCTGCCCGCGGCGGGCGCTTCGCCGGGGAACAGGTCGCCCGCGGCCTGCCAGTCGGTGAGGCCCGCGTGCCAGGCCAATTCCCCGGGTTTGAGCGAGCCCTCGCGCAGCCACTGGCGGATATCGGCCTCGCTGTAGGGGCCGAACCGCTCGCCATTGCGGCCAATCCAGACTTCCATGATGAACTCCGTTTAGGACTTAAGCCGATGATCGCACGGGGCATCGGCCGTCCGTAACCGTCGGAAGTCAGGCGGCTGCGCGTCGCTTGATGTGTACCAGCAACAGCGAGATCGCAGCCGGGGTGACGCCGCTGATGCGCGATGCCTGGCCGATGGTGGCCGGCTGCCCACGTTTAAGCTTGACCAGGACCTCGGCGGAGAGTCCGCGCACGCGGTCATAGTCGAAGCCCGCCGGGATGGCCAGGGCCTCATTCTTGCGATGGCGGGCGATTTCCTCGTGCTGGCGCTCAAGGTAACCGGCGTACTTGGCCTGCACCTGTACCTGGTCCGCCACATGCTCGTCTTCGACGGCCGGCCCCATGCCGGGGACGGCCATCAGCGCGGCGTAGTCGATCTCCGGGCGGCGCAAAAGATCCAGGGCGTTCGTTTCGCGGCTGAGCGGCAGGCCCAGGGTGGCCGTGACGGCAGCGCCCAGGGCGTTGCCCG
>NZ_DATHFX010000026.1:0-7713 GCF_035317885.1 Pinirhizobacter sp. | reverse complement strand
ACGAAATCCCCAAAGAAAGGAGCAACAAGCTGAATCGTGTCGATGATTCGACGATACGCATCACCATGCCTGGATCTAAGCATTTGCAAGTAAGCAGCAAGATTGGATGCGTCTGGCTTGAGTGTAAGGTTGTCGTTTGTTGCGTGAACCTGCTTGACCTTCGCGGATTCGCTCGTGTCATGAAAATGGTACACACGCCAACTTTTTACCGCATCTCTAACAAAGGCCGAATAGTTGTCGGTAGCGCTTCTAAGTTTCGCTTCAGCCTGACCTGATCCGAGCAAAGCACTGGCATTCGTCTTGTAGTAATAACCGCCGAACCAGCTTTCCTCCTGCTCAAAAATCAATCTATTGTCGCTCGTTGGCGCAAGGTCAAACTTGTACCCGTTATGCGCAAAATAGAACTCAGCATGAACCTTGTCGGAGGTCTTGCGGCCGAAATGCAACATGGCATCGGGGCCACCTTGCTTCTGAACATATAGCTGCAAGCGTTGTTCGTACATCTCATTGAGCAGCTTGAACAGCCCGATGAAATTGCTCTTGCCAGCGCCGTTGGCACCGATAAGGACGTTCAAGTCGTTGAGCTTGAAGTCCTTGAGCAATCGAATTGATTTATACCCAGAGACGGTGAGCGAACTTACCTTTGACATTCGGTCCTCGTCGATATGCGTAAAGCCAATGAACCGCTTCAACGAACGCCTGAACTAAAGCCGGGCCCAGGGGAGCCCGGCAAGCGATCCCCACACTGCCAAGAATCGCAGCATCAGCGATCTTAAGCTATCAGCAATTACCCACGCGCTCGGCGAACGGGTCGTCCAGCACGATGGTGTCGTCGCGATCGGCACCGGTGGCGACTAGTGCCAGGCGGCAACCGGAGAGTTCTTCCACCGCACGCAGGTAAGCACGCGCCGCGGCGGGAAGCTTGTTCCAGTCGCGGATGCCGGCGGTGGATTCTTCCCAGCCGGGGAAGTCAAGGTACACCGGCTTGCACTCGTCCCAGCCGTCGGCATCCAGCGGCGCCAGCTCGCGGCGCTTGCCGCGGTATTCATAGGCAATGCAGACGCGGATGGATTCCAGCCCGTCGAGCACGTCGAGCTTGGTGATGGCCAGGCCGTTGATGCCGTTGATCTGCACGGCACGCTTCAGGGCGACCAGATCGATCCAGCCGCAGCGGCGCGGACGGCCGGTGCTGGCGCCGAATTCGTTGCCGACCTTGCGCAGGCGCTCGCCCATTTCATCATTGAGTTCCGTGGGGAACGGACCGCTGCCCACGCGCGTCGCATAGGCCTTGCAGATGCCCAGCACGTAGTCGATGTCGGCGGCGCCCACGCCGGTACCGGCCAGCGCACCACCGATGGTGGTGTTGGACGAGGTGACGTAGGGATACGTGCCATGGTCGATGTCCAGCAGCGCGCCCTGCGCGCCTTCGAACAGGATGTTGCCGCCGTCGCGGCGCACGTCGTGCAGGATGGTGGCGACGTCGTCGATCATCGGGCGCAGGTACTCGCCCCAGGTCAGGGCTTCATCGAGCACCGTCTGGTAGTCGACGGGATCGGCCTTCAGCCATTGGGTAAGCACGAAGTTGTAGTACTCCACGGCGGCCTTGAGTTTCTCGGGCAGCTCGTGGGGATACATGAGGTCCGCCACGCGGATCGAACGGCGGGCGACCTTGTCTTCGTAGGCCGGACCGATGCCGCGGCCAGTGGTGCCGATGGCCTTGGCGCCGGAGGCGATCTCGCGGGCCTTATCCAGGGCAATGTGGTACGGCATGATCAGCGGCGTGGCCGGCGAGATCTTCAGGCGCGGGCGAACGTCCACGCCCTGGGCTTCGAGTTCGGCGATCTCGCTCATCAGCGCGGCCGGCGACAGAACCACGCCGTTGCCGATCAGGCAGAGCGCGTCGTCACGCAGGATGCCCGACGGGATCAGGTGCAGCACCGTCTTCTTGCCCTTGATCACCAGGGTATGGCCGGCGTTATGGCCGCCCTGGAAACGGGCCACCGCGGCCACGCGTTCGGTGAGAAGGTCGACGATCTTGCCCTTGCCTTCGTCGCCCCACTGGGCACCGAGGATGACTACTGATTTGCCCATGGCTCTCTTGCTCGCAAAGAAATAGAAAACTTTCCGGTGCCGCCTGTGCGCTGGTGATCAGCGCGCCTTGGCTTCACCATTATTGAAGTACCGCAGGAAATCCGACTCAGGCTTCAACACCAGCACGCCTTTCCCGTCCAGGAACGAGGTGCGGTACGCCTGCAGGCTACGGTAGAAATCGAAGAAGTCCGGATCCTGGCCGTACGCTTGCGCATAGATCGCCGCCGCCTGGGCGTCGCCATCGCCACGCACCGTGGCGGCCTCGCGTTCGGCGTCGGCCAGCAGCACCGCCCTCTGGCGATCGGCATCGGCGCGGATGCGCTCGCCCGCTTCCCTGCCGCGCGAGCGCAGGTCCTGGGCCAGCTGCTGGCGCTCGGCGCGCATGCGCTTGTACACCGAGTCGCTTACCTCATCGGGCAGTTCAATGCGCTTGATGCGCACGTCCACCACTTCGATGCCCAGGCTGCGGCGTGTCGCAGCGTCAGTCTGGCTGCGCACACGGTTGGTGATGTCATCGCGGCCATTGGCCACCACCGCCTGCAGCGGACGGGAGTTGAACTCGAAGCGCAAGGCATCCTTGACGATCGGGATCAGACGTTGTGCGGCCTGCAGCTGCTCGCCGGCCGTGGCGCGGTAATAGGCCGCGTTATCGGCGATCCGCCACTTCACGTAGAAGTCGACGTTGATGCTTTTCTTCTCGGAGGTGAAATAGCGCTCCGGCTGGGCATCGAGATTGAGGATGCGGTTGTCCAGCAACACCACCTGCTGCACCACGGGCAGCTTGAAGTGCAGGCCGGGGGCGTAGTCGGCACGAATGATGCGGCCGAACTGGAGCAACAGGGCGCTCTGGCCCTCGCTGACCACGAAGGCACTGTTCAGGCCCAGCAGCAGCACCACCAGGCCGACGAAGGCGTAGACGATTTTCATGGCTTGGCCTCCTGCGCGGGATTGGCATCCACGGCGCTGGCCGCCGACTGCACCACGCCCGTCAACGACCGCCCCGTGCCCGGGGCACGCTCGGTCGGCAGGTTGATGATGTTCTTGCCATTGCTGCCGTCCACCACCTTGGCGTTGTTGGCCATCACCTGCTCCATGGTTTCCAGGTACAGGCGGCGACGCGTGACGCCTGGCGCCGCCCGGTATTCCTTCAACAACTGGTTGAACTGCGTGGTGTCGCCCGTGGACCGGGCAACGCGCTCGGCGCGATAGCCTTCGGCGAGCGCTGCCACGCGCGCAGCCTGGGCGCGGGCGTCGGGCAGCACGCCATTGGCATAGGTGCGGGCCTCGTTCTCGCTGCGCTGTTTGTCTTCACGCGCGGCGTTGACGTCGTCGAAGGCGTCCTTCACCTCCGCCGGTGGGGCCACGTTCTGGAAGCTGATGTCGTTGACTACCAGGCCCGAGTCGTAGCTGTCGAGGGTTTTCTGTAGTGCCGAGCGAATCTGTTGCTGCAGGGTTTCGCGCGTTTTCGGCTCGATCGTGGCGGTGGCGGTGGCGGTGGCCGGCGCGGCGGCCGTGCCGGCGGCGGCGGGCAGGTCGCCGGGGCTCGTCAGGATGTTGTCCATGTCGTTGGCACCCACCACCGAGCGCACGGCGGCTTCGGCCGCCAGGCGGAGCGTATCGGCCGGCGGCTCGCCCAGCGAGAAGAGGAATTTGCGTGCGTCGGACACCTGGAACTGGACGTTGAAGTCCACCGTGATGATGTTTTCGTCGCTGGTGAGCATGCGGGCGTTGACCGACACCGACTGCACCTGGGTGGTCTGCACGCGGGTGACTGTCTCGAACGGCCGCGGAAGCTTCAGGTGGAATCCCGGGGCCAGCATCCGCGAGAACTCGCCAAAACGCAGCACCACGCCTACTTCGCGCGCGCCGACGATGACGTAACTGGACAGCAGCAGCCAGGCCAGCAGGATGGCCAGCACCACGGTGACGATACCGCCGCTGTTACCCAGCCGGCCGAAGCGCGATTTGAGGTTCTTGATCAGGCCATCGATGTCGGTCTTGCGACCGCTGGCCCGCTGGCGGTTCCAGGGATCCTTCTGGCCGTTGCCGGGTTCGTTCCATGCCATGGGCGGCATACTCCATTTTAAGAACGCAAACGGGGTCAATCTTACCAGATAAGACCGGCACTTGGCCCGCGGTGGCGGGGATTTCAGGCCTCGACGGGGACTTCCGCTTCGAGCAGTTGCCGCAGCGGCGCGGCATGTTCGTCGCCACCGGCCAGGGGAGCCAGGACGCTGCGCGGGGCGTCGAGGTCCAGGTGCCAGCCTGAATCGTCGATGCGCTCGGCGGTGATCGCCCCGGCGGCCTTCAGCCGGGCGTGCAGCCGGCCGGCACCCAATGACAACGACACCGTGGCATGGACTCTTTCACCGCCCAGGAGCTCACCCAGCACTGTCCGCAGGCCGTCCAGGCCCTCGCCCGTGGCGGCCGACAGCCAAACCCGGGAGGGCTTGCCGTCGGCATCGCGATCGACCCGGGCCGGCAGGCCAGCCAGGTCGATCTTGTTCATGATGGTCAGTTGCGGCACGTCGCCTGCGCCGATTTCCTCCAGCACGCCGTTGACCACCCGCCGGAGAAGCTCGCGTTCCTCGTCGGCGGCGTCGCTGACATGCAGCAGGAGGTCCGCGTCGCGAGCCTCGGCCAGGGTGGCGCGGAAGGCCGCGACCAGGTCGTGCGGCAGTTCCCGGATGAAGCCGACCGTATCGGCAAGCACCGCCGGACCGCAGGAGAGGTCGTCCACCTTGCGCACGGTAGGATCGAGCGTGGCGAACAGGAGGTCCGCCGCGTACACGCCACCGGTGGTGAGGGCGTTGAACAGGGTGGACTTGCCCGCGTTGGTGTAACCCACCAGGGCCACCCGCGGCACCGTGTTGCGCAGGCGCGAGCGGCGCTGCTGGGTGCGCTGGGTCTGCACTTTTTCCAGGCGTTTGGTCAGCATCTTCACCCGCTCGCCCAGCAGGCGGCGGTCGGTTTCCAGCTGGGTTTCGCCCGGGCCGCGCAGGCCGATGGCACCACCGCGCTGGCTATCCAGATGCGTCCAGCCACGGACCAGGCGCGTAGCCAGGTGCTTCAACTGGGCCAGTTCCACCTCCAGCTTGCCTTCATGCGAGCGGGCGCGCTGGGCGAAGATGTCCAGGATCAGCCCGGCGCGGTCGACCACGCGCACGGAGAGATGTTTTTCCAGGTTGCGTTCCTGGACGGGGGTAAGGATGTGGTCCACCAGCACCACGTCCGCTTCCAGGGCGCGGACGGCCTCGGCGACCTCGTCGGCCTTGCCGGTGCCGATGTAATACCGTGGATTGGGATCTTCCACCCGTGCGGCCACGTGGCCCAGCACTTCGGCACCAGCCGAGCGGACCAGTTCGGCGAACTCTTCCCCACGGCGAACGCCGTCGCCCATGGCGCGCGAATGCGGTAGCACCAGCAACGCCCGTTCGCCTTTCTTTTTTCTATCGAACACTAAGGTTGTTCCGCCTGGAGGCTACGGATCGTCCCGTAGCCTCCCTTGGTGTAGGCGGACAGGGCCAGTATCAAGCGTCCGCTTCGATCCCGGCCACGCCACCCTCGGCATGGTTCTCATGGCCGCCCACCCGCACGTTGCGGCTGGGTACGACGGTGGAGATGGCATGCTTGTAGACCATCTGGCAAACCTGGTTGCGCAACATCACCGCAAACTGGTCGAACGACTCGATGGTGCCCTGCAACTTGATGCCATTGACCAGGTAGATGGCCACCGGGACTCGCTCACGGCGCATGGTATTCAGGAACGGGTCTTGCAACGATTGCCCTTTGGACATTTTTTCTTCTCCCCTCGCCAACCGACAGGACCGGGTAAAAAAGACGCCTTCCGGCGCCCCGGCCCCAAGTGTTTGGAATCTTAACTGCTTTTAAATGGCGTTAGAAAGCGGTCTGCGTCACGCCCCCGAAAGTGGGATGAAAAGCCGGGTAGCGGCGGTCACCGATGCCGCAAGGCCGGGGCGATCCGGGTCGAAAACCCGGGCATCGAGCTGGGCCCGGAGCCAGGTCCGCTGCCGTTTGGCCAGCTGGCGGGTGGCAAACACGCCCCGGTCGCGGAACTCAGGCAAGGACGTTGAGCCGTCCAGGTGCTCCCATGCCTGGCGGTAGCCCACGGCGCGGATGGCGGGCAGATCCGGGTGCAGGTCACCCCGCGCCCGGAGCCTGCCGACTTCGTCGAGGAAGCCGTCGGCGAGCATCTGGTCGAAGCGCACGGCGATGCGTTCGGCCAGGGGACCGCGGTCGGAGGGCACCAGCGCGAGCTTCAGGACCCGCCAGCCAAAGGGCGATCGCGTGGATTGCTGCTGTTCGCTCAGGGGGCGGCCGGTGAGCTCGATCACTTCCAGCGCCCGCTGGATGCGCTGGGCGTCGCCGGGCTTGATCCGCTCGCCGGCGATGGGGTCAAGACCCGCCAGCCGCCGGTGCATCGCGGCCCAGCCTACCTCTTTGGCCTCGGTCGCCAGGCGGGCCCGCACATCGGGGTCGGCTTCCGGCAGGTTGGAAAGCCCCTCGTGCAAGGCGCGGAAGTACAGCCCGGTGCCACCGACCAACAAGGGGATGTTGCCGCGCGCGGAGATCGCCTTCATCACGATCAGCGCGTCGGCAGCGAAGTCGGCGGCCGAATAGGGTTGGGCAGGATCGCGGATGTCGACCAGCGCATGCGGGTATCGCGCGAGCGTGTCCGGATTGGGTTTCGCCGTACCGATATCCATGCCCCGGTACACCAGCGCCGAGTCCACGCTGACCAGTTCGACCGGGAATTGATCGGCCAGAGTGCACGCCAGCGCCGTCTTGCCCGAGGCGGTCGGGCCCATCAGGAATATGGCAGGAGGGTGTGAATGGCTGGGCATGCGCGGCATGGTAGCGGTGAAGCTGCGTGGTTAGTGCCCCTTGCTTGCCGGCACGCCAAGCTCCTCCAGCAATGCATGTGACGGGTACACCTTGTCCATCAGCCAGCGCATATAGCGCATGTCCACGTGGATCGCCCGCTTGTAGCGTGGGTCGTACATCCAGCTGGCGCTGACCGCTTCCCAGTTGCTGTCGAAGTTCAGCCCCACCAGCTCACCGCGGGCATTGAGTACAGGGGAGCCCGAGTTGCCGCCGGTGGTATCGAGGTTGGAGAGGAAATCGACCGGCAGGCTGCCGAGCTTTGTGTCCGCGTAGCTTCCGAAGTCACGCTTGCCGATCGCCGCCAGCAACGGCGCGGGTGCATCGAAGGGAATTTTTCCGGTGTTCTTTTCCACGATGCCTTCGACGGTGGTCAGGGGTGCATAGGTCACCGCGTCGCGTGCCTTGAGCGGTGTCACCTTGCCGTAGCTCACGCGCAAGGTGCCATTGGCGTCCGGATACACCGCCTTGCCCTGCGATTGCCGGTAAGCGATCAAGGCATGCATGTAAGCCGGCCGCAAGCGCATCAGATCGCCCTCGCGCGCCTTGCGCTCATCGTCCATGCGCAGCAAAGCCGGGCGCAGGGCGCGTGCGAGCACCAGCAAGGCGTCGTCGGCGCCGGCCACCTCGCCCGGTGCCGCGTCAAACCACTTCAAGCGCGTGGCTTCGTCACCCAGCTTGGTGGCGCCATATATCTTGTCCATGGCTGTTTTCAGGGTC
>NZ_DATHFX010000025.1:0-7781 GCF_035317885.1 Pinirhizobacter sp. | reverse complement strand
ACGAAGGCCATGCCCGATATCACCGGCGAAACCGAAAACGGCAGGTCGATGAAGGCACCCAGCAAGGCCTTGCCGCGAAACTCGAAGCGCGCCATCAGCCATGCCGCCGCCACGCCGAATACCATGTTCACGGGCACCGAGATCACCGCCACAGCCAAGGTAAGCCAGATCGCCGACCGGGCCTCGGCCTGGTGGAAGACGCGTGTAAAGGCATGCAGGCCCTGTTTCAAAGCCTCCGAGAACACCACTGCCAGCGGCAGCAACAGGAACACCGTGAGCACGGCCAGGCTTACCAGGATCATCAGCACGCGCACCACCGATGGCCGGTTCGTCATCGCGGTCGCTCCCAGCGACGGCTTGCGCGCTGCACCAGCGACACCAGCAACAGCAGCAGCAGCGACAGCACCAGCATGGCCACGCCCAATGCCGCGGCGCCCGCATAGTTGAATTCCTCGAGTTTCTCCACGATCAGGAGCGGCGTGATTTCCGACACCCTGGGAATATTCCCGGCGATGAAGATCACCGAACCGTACTCACCCACCGCCCGGGCCAGGGCCAGGCCGAACCCGGTCAGCAATGTCGGCAGCAGCAGCGGCAACACCACGCGGAAGAACACCTGCCAGCGCGTGGCGCCCAGGCTTGCCGCGGCTTCCTCGACCTCGCGCTCCATCGACTCGAGCACCGGTTGCAAGGTGCGTACGACGAACGGGAAGCCGACGAACACCATCGCCACCACGACGCCGAGAGGTGCATAAGCCACCTTGATGCCCATCGGCACCAGGTAGCGCCCCAGCCAGCCCTCGGGGGCGTAGATAGCCGTCAGCGCGATGCCGGCCACCGCCGTGGGCAAGGCAAAGGGAAGGTCCACCAGCGCATCGAACAGGCGCCGTCCGGGAAACCGGTACCGTACCAGTACCCACGCCACCAGCAATCCGGCCAGCACGTTCACTGCCGCGGCAAGCATGGCGCCCCCGAAGCTCAGGCGCAGCGCGGCGAGTGTACGCGGCGCGGAAAGCAGCGCCCACCACCCCGAGGGCGCGAGCGCACTTGATTTGAACACCAGTGCCGCCAGCGGCAGCATCACGATCAGCCCAAGCCACGCCATCACGTAACCCAGCGACAAGCCGAAGCCGGGCAGGACGCGCCGCTTCATGGTTTGTCTCCCCGGCCCGGGCCGACCTGGTCGAACAAGCCGCCATCGGCGAAGAATTTCTTTTGCGCCGCCTTCCAGTTGCCTGCGATATCGGCGATGGTGAAGGTGTTCACGTCGGGGAATTCGCCCTTGTGACGCGCCACCACCTCGGGCAGGCGAGGCCGGTAGAAATGCCTTGCACCGATCTCCTGCCCTTCGGGGGAATAAAGGAACGCCAGGTAAGCCTCCGCCGCTTTGCGCGTACCGTGGATGTCGACATTCGCGTCCACTACCGCCACCGGCGGCTCGGCCAGGATCGACACCGACGGAATCACGATCTGGATCTTGTCGGCACCGATGCTCTGGCGCGCCAGTAGTGCTTCGCTTTCCCAGGCGATCAGCACGTCGCCGATGCCGCGCTGGGCAAAGGTGTTGGTAGCACCGCGCGCACCGGTATCGAGCACCGGCACATGGCGGAACAATTGCGCCATGTAATCGCGGGCGCTCTCTTCGCTGCCGCCCGGCAGGCGCCGCGCATAACCCCATGCGGCCAGGAAGTTCCAGCGCGCCCCGCCGGAGGTGCGCGGGTTGGGCGTGATCACGCTGACGCCGGGGCGGATGAGGTCGGGCCAGTCTTGGATCTGCTTGGGGTTGCCCTTGCGCACCACGAAAACGATGGTGGACGTGTAGGGCGCTGCGTTGAACGGGAAGCGCTTCTGCCAATCCTTCGCCACCAGCCCGCGGTCGGCCAGCATGTCCACGTCATAGGCCAGCGCCAGGGTGACGACGTCGGCCGGCAGGCCCTCGGCCACCGACCGCGCCTGCTTGCCCGAGCCACCATGCGACATGCCCACGGCAATCCCCTTCCCCGTCTTCTCCCGCCAATCGCGGGCGAAGGCCGCGTCGATGTCGCGGAACAGTTCGCGAGTGGGGTCGTAGGAAACGTTGAGCAGCTGTGAAGAAGGCCCGTGCGCGGAGCACGAGCCCAACAGCAACAAGAACGCCAACAGCGCGCAGAGCCTTGCCAAGCAGCGCCTCCCGAACATCGCCCGCGGCGCGGCAGCCTACCTTAGCAAACCTCGCGGCGATGCAGCAAAGACGTCTAGCCCTCCAGCTTCATCGAAGGCGGACGGGCTGCCTTCGATGCCCCGAAAGCCTTGTTGGGCTTGGGCCCAAGCGTGAAGACCAGGCTGCCGCCGGCGGCAATCTCGGCATGGCTGATCCAGTTGCGATCGTGCGGCTTGCCGTTCCAGCTCACCGATTGCACATACACGTTCTGCGCCGAGTTGCCCTTCGCTTCCACCACCAGTTTCTTGCCGTCGGCCAGTTCCACCTCCGCGCGGTGCACCAGGGGACTGCCCAGCACGTAGTTGGCGCTTACCGGATCCACTGCGTAAAGCCCCAGCGATGAGAGCAGGTACCACGCCGATACCTGGCCACAGTCGTCGTTGCCTGCCTCGCCGTCGGGCTTGTCGTCGTACATGTTGTCCAGCAGCCAGCGCACACGGTGCTGCGTCTTCCACGGCTGGCCGGCGTAGGCATAAAGCCAGGCCACATGGTGGCTGGGCTCGTTGCCATGCGCGTACTGCCCCACCATGCCTGCAATATCGGGCGGTGCGTCGGCCGGAAGCTCGGGGTTGCCGTTGAACAAGGCGTCGAGCTTGGCCACGAAGGCTTCGTCGCCGCCGAAATCCTGGATATAGGCGTGCAGGTCGTGCTGATTCAGGAACGTTGCCTGCCATGCATTGGACTCGGTGAAATCACGCCACTGCTTCGAATGACCCATGCCGCGCGGATCGAAGGGCTCGGCCCAGCTGCCGTCGGCAAGTTTGGGCCGCACGAAGGTCTTGGACTTGTCGAACACATGCCGGTAATTGCGCGAGCGCTTCATCAGCGCCGTGCGCTCGTCTTCCTTGCCTACCGCATGGGCCAGTTCCGCCATGGCCCAGTCGTCGTAGGCATATTCGAGTGTCTTGCTGACCGACTCATCGATCTTGTCCGCCGGGATGAAGCCCAGGTCGCGGTAGAACTTCAGGCCGCGGTAGTCGTCGTCCATCGCGCGTTTGCGGAAAGAAGGCCACGCAGCTTCGAAATCGATGCCCTTGAAGCCCTTGGCGTGGGCCTCGGCCAGCACAGGCGCTGAATGGTAGCCCGTCATCGTGCCTGTTTCGCGCGCGTAGAGCGGCCACACCGGCGGCCCTGCCGGGCTTTGCGCCGCCATGCGGATCAGGTCGTTGCAAAGGTCGGGCACGCGGTGCGGCTGTACCAGGGTGAACAACGGGTGCAGCGCGCGGTAGGTATCCCACAGGGAATATTCGGTGTACGTCTGCGCGCCGGCAGGCAGCTGGTGAATCTCGAGGTCCATGCCACGGTACTTGCCGTCGACGTCGCCGAACAGGGTCGGTGCGATCAGGCTGTGGTAGAGCGCTGAGTAGAAGATGCGCTGGTGGCGTTCATTGATGGCATCGATCTTCAGGCGCGACAGCTCGCGCTCCCAGGCCATGCTTGCCGCCTCGCGCGTGCCGTCGAAATCCCACCCGGGCATTTCGGCGTTGAGGTTGGCCAGTGCACCTTCCGCGCTCACCGCCGACAGGCCCACTTTCACCAGGATCTGCTCGCCCGCCTTGGCCTTGAAGTGCGCCGCGCATTTGATCTTCTTGCCGTGCGCCGTCTTCACCGCGCTGCCGGCGGCATCATCAACGAACACTTCGCAACGGTCGAAAGGACGGGAGAATTTCAGCGCGAAGTAAACGTGCCGGCCCTTGGCCCAGCTCTGCACGATGCGACCGCCCGTCAGCGTGTCGCTGCCCACCACGGCAAGGTCCGCCGAAGTCACCGGCGGCGGCGTTGCAGGGTTGTCCTGCATGGCGTGGAAAAGATCGACCAGGATGTGGCTGTCGCCGGCGTTGGCGAAGGTGTAGCGGTGTACGCCCACGCGCGCGGTGGCGGTGAGTTCGGCGGTGACTGCACGGTCGCGCAGAAGTACCCGGTAATAGCCAGGCTCGGCGCTTTCGTCCGCGTGGGTGAATGCGGCGCGATAGCCCTTGGGGCCTCCCGTGGGCGATACAGCGTCGGGCTCCGCCCCGGCCGGACGCGGCGTATCGAAGCGCGAGGTATAGCGCGTGATGGGATGGTCCGGGTTGCCCGGTTCCGTCTTCACCTCGCCGACATTGGGCATCACCAGGAAATCGAGCAGGTCGCCGCAACCGGTGCCGGTGAGGTGGGTATGCGAGAAGCCCATGATCGAGCCGTCGCCCTGGTGGTATCCCGACGACTGGTCCCACAGCGCGTTGTAGGTATCCGGGCTCAGCTGCACCATGCCGAACGGCATCGTGGCGCCCGGATACGTATGACCATGGCCACCGGTGCCGATGAACACATCGACGTGGCGCGTGAACTGGCGCGGCGCCTTGCCACCGGCAACGGGCGCGGCCAGTGCATCGGCACGCCAGCGCGGCATGCCGGCAAGGCCGACGGCACCGGCCAGCAGGGAGGTCTTCAGGAACGCTCGACGGGAACTCATGGTTATTTTGTACTCCGTGGAAGGATTCAGGCCAGCAGCGCGGGGCGCTCGCGGGCCAGCTTGAGGATCAATTCCCCGAACAGGGTATTGGCCCAGGCAAACCACGCACGCGTGAATTTGGCAGGGTTGTCCTGGTCGAAGGATTCGTGCATGAAACCCGTGCCTGCGTGGGTGGTCTTGAGCCACGTGAGGCACTGTCGGATCTCGCCGTCGTCGCTACTGGACAGCGCCCGTACGATGATCGACATCGGCCAGATCAAGCGCATGCCCTGGTGCGGGCCACCGATACCACTGGCGGCGGTGCCCTTGAAGAAATACGGGTTGTCCTCACTCCACGCGCGCTTGCGCGTGGCCTGGTAAAGCGGATCGTCCTGCCTGCAACAACCAAGATAGGCCAGGCTCAGCAGGCCCGGCGCGTTGGCATCGTCCATGAACAACTGGTTGCCAAAGCCGTCCACTTCATAAGCCCACACCTTGCCGGTGGACGTCTGCATGGAGCCGTACATCGCTAGCGCCCGGTCTACTTCGTCGGCCAGCGCCTTGCATTCGTTGGCGAAGGCGGCATCGTGCGCCACCGCATTGGCCATCTCGGCCAGCTGCCGCAGGCTCACCACGGCGAACAGGTTCGACGGGATCAGATACGGCAGGATGCAGGCGTCGTCGGACGGGCGGAACATCGAGTGGATCAGGCCCACCGGACGCGATGGGTTGCCATAGCCGCTAAGCGGCACGGACTCTGTGGTTATCGGCGAGGCGCGCTGGAACGTGTAGGGGCCCGGGCCATGCTTGCGTTGTTGCTCGCGCATGGTGGCCACCGCCAGCTTCATGGCCTTAAGCCACTCAGCGTCGAACGGCGTGGCATCGCCCGTCGCCTTCCAGTAGCCGTGCGCCAGGCGTATGGGATAACACAGCGAATCGAGCTCGTATTTCCGCTCGCCCACGCCTGGCTTCATCGTGGTGATGTCCGAACCGCTCCATGTCAACGGCTTGGAGGACGGATCGTGCAGGAAGGCATTGGCGTAGGGATCAAGCAAAATGCAGCGCGCCTGACGGTGGATCACGCCCTGCACCAGTTGCGCCAGCGGTTTGTCTTCTTTCAGGAAAGCCAGGTAAGGCCACACCTGTGCGGAAGAATCGCGAAGCCACATGGCGTCGATGTCGCCGGTGATCACGAAGGTATCGGGCTTGCCGTCCGCCGTGCCCAGCTTCACCGTGGTGTCCAGGCTGTTGGGAAGGCAGTTTTCAAACAGCCAGGCCAGTTCCGGATCGCCGATGCGCTTCTTTGTTTCGACGATGGCCGTCTCTACGGCTACGGAAGTAAAGCAGCGATCACCCTTGGCAGGGCGCCGGCTGGTAAAGCCGGAAGCGGAAGGCGCTGCTGTGGCGAGGGCTAGCGGCGGTGCCATGCTGGCAAAGGTTCCGATGGCGCCCCACTTGAGCACGTCGCGTCGTGTCGTCATGCGTATTTCCCTGCGGTGAACGTTGGCTCATAAGCACCAGGCGGGGTCAGAGTAATCACTCTGACCCCCAAACTCACCAGGCACATACCAGCGTGACCGTAACGCGGCTGGACAAAAGATGCCAGCCTATGCACCGGGCAACCCCGGCGGTGAGTCGCTATCGTCCTTAAGCGCAATGCCGCTGACGCCGCGCGAGAGCGACTGCGTAATGAGATAACCCAGCGTGGCTGCCGCACTGGCATAGCCCAGTCCAGCGGGACGGATGTTGGACACGCAATTGCGCTCGGCATCGGTACGCCCCACGCGCGGCGCGTAGGTGAGATAGGCGGCCATGCTGTCGGGGGACGACAGACCCGGACGCTCGCCGATCAGCACCACAACAAGTTTCGCCTGCAACAGATAGCCCACTTCATCGCCCAACGCCACGCGTGCCTGGGTGGCAATCACGGTGGGCCCGATGGCAAGGCCAGCAAGGCGCGGACGCAAGACATCAAGCAAGGGCAAGGCGTGTTCGGTGGCCAGTGCGGAAAGACCGTCGGCGATCACGAAGACCACATCGCACGACCGCGCCTTCGATTCCAGGTATTGGCGCCCGGCATCGTCCAGCTGCCGGCCAAGGTCCGGGCGCAACAAGTATTCGCGGCGGTCGGCAGCCGCGCTGCGTACGATCAGTGCGTGCTGTCCGCGTTCGGCAAGCACGTCCGCCAGGCGTTGGGCGTCGAACGGCAGGTGCACCGCATCGCGCGCACGGGCATGGTCCACGCCGAAGGCCAGCGAATCGGCGGTGGATACCGACGTGCCCACGCGCCCGGTGCCAATGCGGGCCGGGGTAAGTTCGCGCAGCTGCTGCCACGGCTTCGGGATGGTGCGGTCAGTCATGGGCGATCCACCGTTGCACATCGTCAAGGAGTCGATGGCGGCCGCCATCGTCGGGCAGGCGCCGGTCGATGCCGATGCCCATGGTATCCAGCCATGCCTGGAACTCCGGCGCGGCTTTCAGGCCGAGCACATCGCGCACGTAGAGTGCATCGTGGAACGAAGTGCTCTGGTAGTTGAGCATCACGTCGTCGGCGCCGGGCACGCCCATGATGAAATTCACCCCCGCCACGCCGAGCAGCGTGAGCAGGGTGTCCATGTCGTCCTGATCGGCTTCGGCATGGTTGGTGTAGCAGATGTCGCAGCCCATCGGCAGGCCCAGCAACTTGGCGCAGAAGTGGTCCTCGAGGCCAGCGCGGATGATCTGCTTGCCGTCGTAAAGGTATTCGGGCCCGATGAATCCCACCACGGTGTTCACCAGCAACGGCTGGTAGCGGCGCGCCACCGCATAGGCACGTGCCTCGCAGGTCTGCTGGTCCATGCCGTGGTGCGCGTTGGCCGACAGCGCGCTGCCCTGCCCCGTCTCGAAGTACATGAGGTTTTGCCCGACATTGCCGCGGTGGAGCGACTTACCCGCGTCATGGGCTTCGTCGAGCAACGCCAGCGATACGCCGAAGCTGCCGTTGGCGGCCTCGGTACCTGCGATGGACTGGAAGACAAGGTCCACCGGGGCTCCGCGCTCGATCGCGCGCAAGGTGTTGGTGACATGGGTGAGCACGCACGACTGCGTGGGTACGTCGTAGCGCTGGCGGAACTCATCGAGCATGACCAGCATGTCGATGACGTTGGA
>NZ_DATHFX010000024.1:0-10347 GCF_035317885.1 Pinirhizobacter sp. | reverse complement strand
TGTGCCGGTTGCGCAAGAAGCTAACGCGCGCGATAAGGCCCATTACCCATAGCGCGAGCAAAGCCGCGTACAAGCCGGTAATCCGCATCGGTTTGTTTCCTGTCAGTCCCCTTCGGACCGACAGTGTACCCGCCAGCTGGCCAGCGCAACGCCCGCGGCGCATAGCAGCAACCATGCGGCAGACTGGCCGATGCTCACCGCCAGCCACAGCACGCAGGTGATCGCGCCGATGGTGATGGCGGCCGTGCCCAGGGCGAACAACACGTCGTGCTGCATGCGCTGGCGCTGGGACAGCAGTAAAACGCCAAGGGCCACCAGCACGAAGGCGAGCATGCGCCAGGCGCCGATCATGCCTGGTTCCTCGGGCGTACCCGGGATCACGTCCACCAGGGAGCGGTCACCCACTTGTACTTCGAAGCCGGGGCTTGGCGCATCCGGGCGAGCGGAGGGCACCAGGGCGTCGCCGTCGATGCGCGCCAGCACGGTGATTTCCTGCAGGGGCACGGTGCTCCATGACACCCTCAGGTCACCCAGCCGCGGGCTTCCCGGACGGGCGCTGGTGACCAGCGCGCCGTCATACAACTGGAAGGTGGCGGCGAAGTTCGCCGGCAGGGATTTCATGTCCGGCGCAAGCGCGTTCGAGCCAGGCAATGCATGCAGGATGGCCGACGACAGGACGAAATTGCCCAGCAGCACCTGGCCTGCGTCGAACTGTTTTCCTTCCACAGGGAAGGCGCCGGGGTTGGCATGCCCGCGCGGCTGGTCGAAGGCCGAGGCATTGACCGGGTGGTCGACCCAGTCGAGCTCATAGCTGGCAAGCGAGCCCACGCGGATCTCGCGCCACTGGAACATCTCCACGTGGCGCACCAGTACCGGTGAATCCGCGCGCTGGCCGAAAGCCTCGTCGCGGGGCGCTTCGACCACCTTGGGCATGCCCGCCACGCGCGTGGTGGCGCCGTACTGGCCCGCCTGCGGACGTCCACCGGCACCAAGGTCAAGGACGCTGCTGGCCGTATGCTGGGCGAGCGCCTGGCGGTAGTCGATCAGCGACCGCTCGGCTGTCGCCGAGATGCCAAGCCCGGCCAGCACCAGCAAGGCACCGACCACCCGCACGAGGGTAAGGCGCTGCAGCCAGCGCAGGGCCGCCTTCATGCGCCCCTGGCCGGTTTCATGGTTGTGCCTTGCCCGATGGAATTCATCACGTCGCTATGAGTGGTAATCGGCAAGGTGATCGGCGGTCCCGCACATTTCTTTAATCCGTGCCTGCCCTTACTGCACCTTACCCAGCCCGGAAGGCCGGCGCGGGTCGCTGGCGGCGTCGAGCTTGTTCGCCTTGCGGTCCCAGGTCACCACATTCATGAAGCCCCACGACGAGCGCACCTTGAGATTGTGGCCCATGTCGTTGAGCGCCTTGGTGGTGGCGGCGTCGAACGTACCTTCCTCCACCGATACGGTGTCGGGCAGGTACTGATGGTGGAAGCGCTTCTGCGCCACGATGCCGCGGGCATCCTTGCCGTCGATGAAGGCAAGGATGCCTTCCAGTACCTGGGTGATGATGGTGGAGCCGCCCGGCGAGCCGATCACCGCGCTGCGGTCGGCACCGATGACGAAGCTTGGCGACATCGACGAAAGCATCCGCTTGCCACCCTTGGGCGCATTGGCCACGCTGCCACGAAGGCCGAACGCATTGGGTTCGTTCGGCACCAGGGCAAAATCGTCCATCTCGTTGTTCAGCAGCACGCCCGTCTTGCCGGCGACGAACGCCGAGCCGAATTCCAGGTTCACCGTAAGCGTGCTTGCCACCATGTTGCCGTCGGCATCGATGATGGAGAAATGCGTGGTGTGCATGCCGGGATCCGCGGCGAGCGCCGCGGGCAGCATCGAGGAAGGCGTAGCCTTGTCGGGAAGGATCGTGGCGCGCAGGCCGTCGGCATAAAAGGGCGACAGCAGCATGTCCAGCGGCATCTTCACGAAGTCCGGATCGCCCAGGTAGTCGTTGTGATCGCGGAAGGCGCGGCGCATGGCTTCCAGGATCACGTGCGTGCGATGGACCACATCCATCCTGGCAAGGTCGTATCCGGCCAGGATATTGAGGATCTCGGCGATCGCCACGCCACCAGACGACGGCGGCGGCGCCGTGACGATCTTGAAGCCGCGATAATCCACGTTGATGGGCTTGCGCTCCTTCACCTTGTAGGAGGCAAGATCCTGAAGCGTCCAGTTACCGTCGGCCGCCTTCGTCGAAGCCACCAGTTCCTTCGCCGTCTCGCCCGCGTAGAAACCTTCCACCCCCTTGTCGGCCAGGCGCTCCAGGGTCGCGGCAAGGTCCGGCTGTTTGAACGTCCAGCCCTTCTGCGGCACCACGCCGCCCGGCAGCAGCAACGCCGCGGAGGCCGGATAACGCGCCAGCACATCCTTGCGTTCTTCAATGGCACCAAGGAAACGTTCATCTGGCTGGAAGCCGTCGCGGGCAATGCGGATCGCCGGCGCCAGTGACACCTTCAACGGCAACTTGCCGTAATGCTCGGCCATGTACACCAACCCCGCCGGCTCACCGGGGATACCGGCGGCGAGCGGACCGTTCTCGGCGGTATCGCGGTTGGGCTTGCCCTGCGCGTCGACGTAAACCTTGGTGTCGACCGCGCCGGGAGCAACCTCACGGGCGTCGAGGAAGGTGTCCTTCGCATCGCTGGCCCGATGCAGCAGCGCCATGAATCCGCCGCCTATCCCTGAACTCTGCGGCTCGACCACCGCAAGCGTGGACGCCACGGCCACGGCCGCATCGAACGCGTTGCCACCCTTGCCCAGCACTTCGAAACCGGCGTTGGTGGCCATGAAATTGGCACTGGCGATGGCTGCGTGGCCCGGGCGTTTGGCCAATTCCGCTGGCGCCGCCTGGGCAGCTGCCGCCACGAGAAAGAACGAAGCGGCGGCGACGCGCCAGCCGGGTGCAAGCGTCATGCGCGGATCTCCAACGGGCCAAAGAGGTCAATACGACATGATGCGACGCAGCACGTCAACCCGCGCGCGCCATCAGGTGTTCGTATTTGAGCTTCAGTGCGTCCTGGCCCTCGACATGGGCAGGGTCCACCTCGATGCATTCGACCGGACAGACCTCCATGCACTGGGGTACGTCGTAGTGCCCGACGCACTCGGTGCACAGGGCCGGGTCGATGACGTAGTACTCCTCGCCCAGCGAAATGGCCTTGTTCGGACAAACCGGCTCGCAGACGTCGCAGTTGACGCAGGTATCGAGGATCTTCAGTGACATGGGGGCCATTGTACCCCGGCCCCCATGCCCCATGCCCCGAGGGGTTTACATCTGGACGAAACGGTACTCGGCGCCCGTGGGCGTGACCACGGCGCCCACGCGGTCCTTGTCGGCGGCATCGCCGATGAACAGGACGATCACCTTCTTGAAGGAGCCGGCCTGGGTGTCCTTGAACGCCGCGACGATAAGATCGGCGGTCTTGGTCGAGTCCGGGCCGCCAAAGGCCAGCATATTACCCGGCAGCACGCCGCGGGCAGTGGTGCCCTGCACGTTCTCAAGCTGGCGTTCGCGACCGGCCACGGCCGCGTCGTCGTCACCGGCCGGTACCAGGTAGGGATACGGGCGGTCGGCGGTCATGCCCTGCATGTTCGCCTTGACGATGGTGCCCAGGTACTTGCCCCAGGCAGCGGTGTCGGCCGGATTGGTCGGCTTGGCCACCGGGGCCACGGCCGTGGTGGGTGCGGCGGCTTTATCCTCGTCACCGGAATTGCCGCAGGCGCTAAGGGCCATGACCGTCATGGCGATCGAAGCGGCAAAAATGAGTTTACGCATGGTGGTCACCCCAGGTTTGGATATTTCAGGCTTGGCTGGAAGCAGGCGACGCGCCGCGCCAGCGCTGGCGCATCGCCTGTTGTACTGCCGGATGCACGAAGCCGGAGATGTCGCCGCCGAGGCGGCCGATCTCGCGCACCAGCGAGGAGGAAATGAAGCTGTATTGCTCCGCCGGCGTCAGGAACAACGTTTCGGCGTGCGGGATCAGGTGGCGGTTCATGCTCGCAGCTGGAATTCGTACTCGAAGTCGGACACCGCACGCAGGCCGCGCAGGATCACCCCGGCGCCGATCTCGGCGACGAAATGGGCCAGCAGGCAATCGAAGCCGCGCACTTCCACGTTTTTCTGGTCGGCCAGGGCCAATCGCGCCAGCGATATCCGTTCGGACAGGCTGAAACCCGGCCCCTTGTTCGGGCTTTCGGCCACGGCCACCACCACGCGGTCGAACAACGGCGCGGCACGGGCCACGAGGTCGGCGTGGCCGTTCGTGATGGGGTCGAACGTGCCGGGATAGACGGCAAGGCGCGGGTTGGTCATGGCAGGGTCGACGCGGACATCGGATTAGCTTAGCCGATCAACCCGATGGCGGCGATAGAGGGCAAAGACCACTTCCCCCGCGGTGCCCTCGCGATGTAGCAGCCAGCCCGGCGGCGGGATGAAGACGCTGTCGCGGGCCGATTCGACATAGATCCACGCATGCGCTCGCAACCACCCCCCCGCTTCCAGTCGCTCGCCCACCCGTTGCCACAGGTCCAGCGCGAAGGGCGGGTCAAGGAAAACCAGGTCGAAGGGCCGGGGCGGTCGGGCCAGGAACGTCTCCCATGAAGCGTTGACCGAAGTGGCCTCGATCCCCTCGAGCCGCGCCACGTTGGCCTCGATCCCCTGCACCGCTCGGCGGTCGGCATCCACCAGCACCGCACTGGCTGCCCCGCGCGAAAGCGCCTCGATCCCCAGGGCCCCGGTGCCGGCGAACAGATCCAGGCAATCGGCGCCCTCGATCACCGGGGCGAGCCAGTTGAACAGGGTTTCGCGGACCCGCTCAGGCGTGGGCCGCAGGCCGTCCACGGCGGGCACCGCAAGGCGGGAATTACGCAGCTTGCCGCCGATGATGCGCACCCGGCCGGGCTGCGGGGCGGCCATCAACGGGAAACCCGCTCAGCGGGCGGTGGGAAGGACGGTGCTAGCATCTGCGTATTGTCTTTCAATCCCCTGGTCCATGCTCAAGTTCTGGAAGAAAAAACCCGCCGAGGGCGAGAACGCCCCCGCTGCCGATGCCGCGTCGGTGGATACCGCCTCGGAAACCCTGGCTGAAGCCCTGTCCGAACTCCCGGCGCCCAGCCAGGCCGATCCGGAAAGGCCCGTCATTGAAGAGTCCGCACCGGTCGTCGTCCGTTCCTGGCGCGAACGGCTCGCCGGCAACGGCTTCGCCAAGGGGCTGGGTTCGCTATTCGTCCGCCATCCGAAACTCGACGACGACCTGCTCGACGAACTGGAAACCACGCTGATCACCTCCGACGTCGGCGTGTCGGCGTCGACGGAACTGGTGGAAGACCTCCGACGCCGCATGCACAAGCGCGAATTCGCCGACGCCGCCGCGCTGCTGGCGGCGCTGCGTAAATCACTGGTGGATATGCTCCGCCCGGTGGAGCAACACCTGGATGTTTCCACCCACAAGCCATTCGTGATCCTCACCGTCGGCATCAACGGCGTGGGCAAGACCACCACCATCGGCAAGCTGGCGCGCCGCTATCGCGATGAACACCGCGACGTGGTGCTGGCCGCCGGCGACACATTCCGCGCCGCCGCCGTGCAGCAGTTGAAGACCTGGGGCGAGCGCAACAACGTGCCGGTGATTTCACAGGGCCAGGATGCCGACTCCGCCAGCGTGATCTTCGACGCACTGACAGCCGCGCGTTCGCGCGGCACGGACGTGTTGATCGCCGATACCGCCGGGCGCCTGCATACGCAGGGCGGCCTGATGGACGAGCTGGGCAAGATCGCCCGCGTGCTGAAGAAGATCGACGCCGAAGCCCCGCACGAAGTGTTGATGGTGATCGACGGCACGACCGGCCAGAACGCCATGAACCAGCTGCGCCAGTTCCTGGCCATCGTCGGCGTGACGGGCCTGGTGGTGACCAAGCTCGACGGCACCGCCAAGGGCGGCGTGGTATTTGCCCTGGCACGGGAATTCGGCCTGCCCATCCGTTACATCGGGTTGGGCGAGAAGGCCACCGACCTTCGCGTGTTCGATGCCGAGGCCTTCGTCGACGGCCTGCTTCCGGCCGCGCTCGGCGCGTCGTGACGGCGACCCGTCGCTGGCGGCGGAGCCTGGCCTGGTCGGGCCTGGTGCTCGCGCTGCTGGTGGCAGGCATGGTCATTGCCGTCTACGTCATGCTGCAACCGGAGCGCTTCACCTCGCTTCTGGCTTCGCGCGCCCGCGCGCTCGGCGTGGAACTCACGCTCAGCCAGCCCGCGTCGCCCTCGTTATGGCCGCGCCCGGCCATCGAACTGCAAGGTATCAGCGTCCGGGGTGATGGCGGCGGCAGCATCCTGCTGGCTACGCGCGGACGCATCATCCTGCCCTGGCGGGCGCTGCTGCGCGGCGACACGGCGATCTCGCGCATCGAATTCGACAACCCGCGCGTCGACCTTGACGCTCTCTCCGCAGCCATCGACGCCCTGCCCCCGGGCAACAGCGGCGCGCACGCGTTCCTGCCGACGATCGATACCGGCTTGTCGATCAAGGACGGCACGGTGATCCGGGGAAATGCCGTATGGCTGGGCGACGTCGACCTCGATACCGGCGAACTGCGTAGCGGGCGTCCGTTCAATCTGACGCTGCGCTGCAAGGATGCCTCGGGCCGACCTCTCTCGCTCGACCTTGGCACCACGCCGCGCCTTTCGGCCGGCGTACTGGACCTCGACGACATCACCGTCTCCTCGACCGTCGGCACCGACGTCCGGGCAAACCTCAAGGGCAGCGCGCATTGGCGCGGCGCCGCCAACGTGTCGGGCACGGTGGCCGGCGATGTCAACCGCAGCGGCGAGACCTACCAGGCGAGCGTGGCGATGAGCCCGGCAAACATGAGCGATCCACTCACACTGGCGATAAAGCTCGACGGTGGCACCGACCACGCCGACGTGCGCATCGCACCGCTGAAGATGGCCGCCTGGTGGTCGTCGATGGCAGGCAACGGTCCGCTGGCACTGCCCTCGTTCGATGGCAAAGTGGACATGGCCGGCATCGACGCCGGCCCTGTGAGAATCCAGGGTTTGCACCTGCGAAGCGGCCCGGATGTCACGCTGCCGGCACCCGCCTCCACGGCGCCGGCAAAATGAGCGACGTTGCCGCGCCACTCCTGGCCTGGTACGACACCCACGGACGCAAGAGCCTTCCCTGGCAGCACCCGCGCACGGCGTATCGCGTGTGGTTATCCGAAGTGATGCTGCAGCAGACGCAGGTCACCACGGTCATCGGTTATTTCCAGCGGTTCCTCGATCGCCTGCCCACCCTGCCCAGCCTTGCCGCGGCCGACGAAGACACCGTGCTGGCCCTATGGGCGGGACTGGGCTACTACCGCCGCGCGCGTTTCCTGCACGCGGCGGCCAAGCTGTGCGTGGAGCACCACGGCGGCGACCTACCCACCGGCTTCACCGAGCTTGCCGCCCTGCCCGGCATCGGCCGTTCCACCGCCGGCGCGATCCTGGCCCAGGCGCATGGCCTGCGCTTTCCGATCCTGGACGGCAACGTCAAGCGCGTGCTTACACGCTTGCACGGCATCGTGGAGTTTCCTGGCGACACCGCCACGGAAAAGAAGCTGTGGCTGCTGGCCGAATCGCACACGCCAAACGCGCGGCTGGCCGACTACACGCAGGCGATCATGGATCTCGGTGCCACGGTGTGCGTACGCGCACGGCCACTATGCGCGGCATGCCCGCTACAGGGCGATTGCGTCGCGCACCGCGACCACCTGACCACCGTGATACCCGCGGCCAGGCCCGCCAAGGCCATACCCACCCGTGCCACCACCATGATCGTGCTGCGCGACGCGCGCGGCCGCATCCTGCTGGAAAAGCGTGGCGCCGCCGGCGTTTGGTCGGGCCTGTGGAGCCTGCCTGAAGCCATCGACTTCGAACATGCGGCAGTCACCGCCACCGCGCTTGCCCGCGTGGCAGAGTCCCGCGCCTTGGTCCCATTTACCCACGTCTTCAGCCACTACCGCCTCAACGTTCACCCTGTGCTGTTTGACCGCGCGACAGCCACCCCAGGCATCGCCGACAATGACCGGCTTCGCTGGTGTGCGCCCAGTGATGCCGCGGCCCTTGGCCTGCCGGCACCCGTCCGCACCCTGCTGTCACCGCTTTGGGAGATACCCGCATGACGCGCACCGTGCACTGCATCAAGCTCGACAAGGACGCCGACGGCCTTGATTTCGCCCCGTGGCCGGGTGAGTTGGGCCAGCGCATCTACCACCAGGTCAGCAAGGAAGCGTGGGGCCAGTGGCTGGCCCACCAGACGATGCTGATCAACGAGATGCGCCTGTCGCCGCTGGACCCGAAAACCCGCAGCTTCCTGGCTACGGAAATGGAGAAGTATTTCTTCGGTGGCGATGTCGCCCAACCCGCCGGATACGTGCCGCCGGAAGCCTGAAGGCTTGACGCCGGGCCGCTCACCGGATTTAATACGCGGCTCACCCAGCAACATTCGTTGCGCACCCATGGCCGGGTAGCTCAGTTGGTAGAGCAGGGGATTGAAAATCCCCGTGTCGGCGGTTCGATTCCGTCCCCGGCCACCATTCCAGTAGTCATCCCGATCTCGTAGCCGACGTTCGCCTACGCATTTTTCGGCCATGTACTACGGTTTTGGCGTTGATCTCTTCGCGCCGTCGGGCATCATGTTCACATGTCCGAGAACACCCTTCTACAGCAAGTCAATCCAATGTCGCCAGCACCCTGGGTGGCAACCGTCGACGCTCGCATCAGCAACCTCGATATGCGTGTCACGCGGCTCGAAACTGCGATGGAATTTGTCCAGCGCGATATCGCTGAAATACGAGCGGATGTGCGCAGCCTCTACGATTTGGTTGGCAATCTGAGAGATGCAGTGGCGGCAAACAATGCTCGCATCGATGTGCTGAGCACGTCCGTCGACCGCCTTGCCTCAACCGTCACGACGCTCGAGAAATCCATCGCATCATTCCAGACAAAGGCTCTCTGGGCTGTCACGCTGTTCGTCATCGCCGTCGTTTTGAAGTCGGCATGGCCCGTGCTTTTCCCGGGTTAAGGTTTGCCCCGTCATGTACGGGCAAGGTTACTGGCAGTTAGACGACGCGGACCCATTGGCAGCCGACAAGCATGTGGTCGAATATTGCTTCGGCGCCTGGCCAACCACACGCTTGAACGCGAAGCTAAACGCACTTTCAGAGGAATAGCCAAGATCGGACGCCAATCGGCTGATCGGCACGGGCGCGGTCCGGAGTGTGTGGCGTGCGCGCTGCATGCGCCAACGAAGAAGATATTCCAACGGCGCCAGTCCGACCCGGGCCTTGAAGCGCGCCGCGAAACTTGAGCGAGAGAGGCCGACCGCGCCCGCCAGGCCCGCAACGGTCCAGTGAAAACCGGGATCGGTGTGCATCAGTGTCAACGCCGCGCCGATGTGTTTGTCGCCAAGCGCACTGATCCAGCTAAGGCCGTCCGGATGCGCAGTCGCACAAAATGCCCGAAGTGCCTGGATCAGCATCATGTTCGCCAGGTGCTGCTTCATCAGCGGGCCGCCGATGTCGCCACGGTCCATTTCAGCGTCCAGCATGAGGATCGTTGATTTCAGCGCAGCGATCGCTGGATTGTCCGTTCGGATCGCGAAGAAAGACGGAAGCACATCCAATAACGGACTTAAGTCATCGCCCTGGACAATGAAGCTGCCTCCGATGAGGACCGTTTCAGAACCTCCCAAGCGCACGACGTTGGATTGGGCACTCTGGAAAAGACGATCGCCGTCGGCCATGGCGACATCGGGATCGCTACTGACGCCATAGCCACAGGCGTTGATCAACAAGAAGGCGTCGCCCTCGTCCAATCGGCAAGGCAGGTCACTCACGCCGGTGATCCAGCACGAGCCGCGCAGCACGGTGACGAACTTGAGCATGGAAGCGGCAGCAAAGCTAAGGCCCCAGCTGCCCTGCGCTTCCAGGCGCGTGCACTTCACATTCCTGACCTGCATCAAGAGCAGAACATCGGAAAGCGGGTCACTCATAGGACGATTTCAATAGTTTGGACGATATCGCATAAAGTCTGGACCCCTTCTTATAGAACGTCCAGCGAGAACACCCTATCTTTTCTTCATCCCTACTAATTTTGCTCCAGCGGAGGCTACACACATGACGGGTATTACCGGGAAAGTCGTTGCAGTCACGGGCGCCAGCAGCGGAATCGGCCGCGCCGCATCGCTGCTGCTTGCTAGCCGTGGGGCGAAGGTGGTTCTCGGTGCGCGCCGTGCCGATGAGCTGGAACGGGTCGTCAGCGAC